>JBBSPQ010000201.1:0-5091 GCA_038258585.1 Pseudomonadales bacterium | reverse complement strand
TTGATTCTTGGCATCGACCCTGGGTCGAGATTGACCGGATATGGCATCGTCAACGCTGTCGGCAATCGACTTGAATATGTGACATGTGGCTGCATAAAGCTGCCCGATGTCGATCACCCGCAGCGGTTGCAGCAGATTTTTCGCAATCTGTGCAGTCTCATTGAAGAGTTTGTTCCTCAGGAATGTGCGATAGAGGAAGTGTTTCTGGGTAAGAGTGTGTCTTCGGCGCTGAAGCTCGGTCAGGCGCGCGGTAGCGCGATTGTGGCCTGTATGCATCACGATCTTCCTGTGGCGGAGTATTCGCCTCGCAAAGTGAAGCAGGCGTTGGTTGGCAACGGCAACGCGGACAAGTCGCAAGTGCAACACATGGTCAAGATATTGCTCGGTGTTACGGGTGATGTTCAGGAGGACGCGGCAGATGCATTGGCAATTGCCATTTGTCACGCCAATACCAAGGCCAGTCTGAATAGAATTGCAGGAGCGAAATCGTTCCGCAAAAGCAGATTTCAATCGTGACAGCGAACTTTCGCTAAAGCGAGCAGTTTTCCGGAGGTTGAGTAGTGATTGGACGGATTCGCGGCACATTGATCGAAAAGCAGCCTCCCGAACTCCTTGTGGAGGTTCAGGGGGTTGGCTACGAAGTGCACGCGCCGATGAGCACGATGTACCAATTACCGGATGCCGGTCGGGAAGTGCTGTTACACACTCATCTTGTCGTGCGCGAAGACGCACATCTTCTCTACGGATTTTTCACCACCGAAGAACGGCATATGTTCCGCAGTCTTATCAAGATCAGCGGAGTAGGGCCTAAGATGGCCCTAGCAATATTGTCGGGAATGGCTGTCGATGAATTTGTCCGCACGGTCAGGCTGAATGACATTGCGGCACTGACTCGAATGCCGGGGGTGGGCAAGAAGACTGCCGAACGTCTTATCGTAGAGATGAAAGATCGCCTGACAAACTGGAATCTTCCTGCCACGACAATTGCCTTTAAAGATTCTGCGGCGGTTGGCCCCTCCGCTCAGCAAGTGAGTCAGGATGCAGAAACGGCGCTGGTTGCGCTGGGCTATAAACCGCAGGAAGCTGCCAGGCTCATTGCCCAAGCTCTCAAGCAAAATCCCGATCTTGATCGCAGTGAAGAATTGATCAGACATGCACTCAAAAGCGTAGCTCAGCCATGATCAACGAAGAAGATCGTCTTATTACTGCAGGTATTGCTCCTAATGATCAGTCTCTGGACAGGGCAATTCGACCTTTGTCCTTGCAGGACTATATCGGTCAGACCGAAGTAAAAAAGCAGATGGAGATATTTATCGGGGCGGCTCGCAACCGCGGAGAGGCCCTTGATCACACCCTGATCTTCGGTCCTCCGGGCCTCGGCAAGACCACGCTTGCCAATATCATTGCCAATGAGCTGGATGTCTCTATCAAGACCACGTCGGGGCCAGTGTTGGAAAAGGCCGGTGATCTGGCCGCCATGCTCACTAATCTCGAATCAGGCGACGTGTTGTTTATCGACGAGATTCATCGTCTGAGTCCCGCGATTGAAGAGATCCTGTACCCCGCGATGGAGGATTACCAGCTCGATATCATGATTGGTGAAGGGCCTTCTGCGCGCTCAATTAAACTCGATTTGCCTCCTTTTACGTTAGTGGGGGCGACAACAAGAGCTGGTCTTCTGACTTCGCCTTTGCGAGACAGGTTCGGCATCATTCAGCGTCTGGAGTTCTACTCCTGTGCAGACCTGTGTCGCATTGTTACCCGATCGGCGAAAATTTTGGGCTGCGAAATCGATGAGGAGGGAGCGATGGAAATTGCGCGCCGTTCTCGTGGTACCCCAAGGATTGTGAATCGGCTGTTACGACGCGTGCGTGACTATGCGCAGGTGAAGTGTGATGGTGTTGTCAACAAGGATTCTGCTGGTCTGGCGCTCGATATGTTGAGCATTGATAGTAACGGCTTTGATCATATGGACCGACGTCTATTGATGACGATGATTGAAAAGTTCGGTGGTGGCCCGGTCGGGGTCGACAGCCTCGCGGCAGCCATCAGTGAAGAGCGCGACACCATTGAGGACGTCCTCGAACCGTTCCTTATCCAGCAGGGTTTCATGATGCGAACCCCGCGCGGTCGAGTCGTGACCCAGCATGCTTATCTGCACTTTGGAATGAAGCCGCCGGGAGAGCCTGGCGACGTATTTGGTGCCTGATTTTCCTTCCCGCCATTCTGGTGAAGAACCGTCCTTTTTGCGCCACATTTGATCAGCAATCGGTCAGCATTTGCTTGTTGCAAAGTTATATTGCAGTTGTTTAATGCCAGCTTGTGAAATTAGCAACAGTTTGGAACAAAACTCTTTGAAAAACACCGGATTATGTATGACGAAGGGCTGGATGTGGCTTATAATGCCGCCAGTTTTTCGGACTTGAGGGGAAGGGTTGGTGAGTGATTCGTTGAACGTGTGGAGTCTGATCGTCGGTGCGACTCTGCCCGTGAAATTTGTAATGCTCATTCTCATGGCTGCATCGGTGACTTCATGGGTCATGATCTTCCAAAGATGGATGGTATTAAATGCGGCCGAGAAAGGGATGCAGGTTTTTGAAAAGCGGTTCTGGTCCGGCATGGATCTGAGTCAACTGTTTCGCGAAGGCAGCAACCAGCAAAAAGACAATAAGCCAACCGGCGGAATGGAAAACATCTTCCGCGCTGGTTTCAAGGAGTTCATGCGTTTGCGTCAGCAAGGCAATATAGACACCGACGCTGTTATGGGCGGCGCTCAACGCGCCATGCGAGTCGCCTATTCCCGAGAAGAAGAAAAACTTGAGAAGAACCTGACGTTTCTAGCGACCGTTGGTTCTGTCACTCCCTATATTGGTCTGTTCGGCACTGTAATTGGCATCATGAATTCATTTATCAGCCTGGCGAGTCAGAATCAGGCCAGCCTGCAAGTCGTTGCTCCAGGTATCGCGGAAGCATTGATCGCGACGGCAATGGGCTTGTTTGCCGCCATTCCGGCGGTTGTGGCCTATAATCGTTACTCATCGCGAGTCGACTCAATTACCAGTAATTACTCAACGTTTACCGAAGAATTCACGAGCATTTTGCATCGGCAGTTATACAGTGCGCCAGCGAAGTAATTGGCTTAAGTGTGCAATCGGTCTCTGAACCGGTAAGGATTTATGGACACAATCAGAAAACGCCGCAGACCGATGGCAGACATCAATGTAGTGCCCTACATTGACGTCATGCTGGTGCTGTTGATCGTATTCATGGTGACTGCGCCCTTGCTGACGCAAGGCTTGAAAGTAGATTTGCCGGAAGCGAACTCTGAGCCAATGGATGTCGATGAGAGTGCAGAGACACTGGTTATCTCTATTACAGGTGAAGATCAGTTTTATATCAGTCTCGGTACGACTCAGGAAGACGATCAGGAAGCGGTTGAACTGGATGTGATTGGCGATCAGGTGGGTCAGATTGTGGCGGCGAATCCGCGAATTCAAGTGTTTGTCGAGGGGGACGGCGAGAGCAGTTATAGTTCATTCATCAGTTTGATGACTGTGCTACAGGCTGCGGGAGTTGCCAGTCCCAATTTGGTTACGAAACCACTGGAATAGTGAATTCTACTGTGAATGCTTTTAATGGCTATCCAATATCGGTTGTGTTCGCTGTGCTGCTCCATGGACTTGTACTGGGTGCGTTGTTCCTTTTTCAACGAGCAAGCACTGAGGCGGTCGATGTGATTCGACCTCCTACGGTTCGAGCGACACTGGTGGGTGAGAATCCTCAGGCGCGCAACGCCGAGGCCGAGCAACAACGTCAGGCCCAAAAAGTGCAGGAGCAGCGGGCCGCGCAGCGTCGTGAAGAAGAGCGCAAACAGACAGCCGCGCGGGAAGAAGAACGACGTGTACAGGAACAACAACGCCAAGAAACGGCGCGACGTTCAGAGCAGCAACGGGTAGCGCAGCTGGAGCGTCAGGAGCAGGAACGCAAACAGACTGAGCAGCAGAAACAGGCTCAAGAACAGAAGCAGCGCGAGGACCAGCAGCGCAAAGAGCAGGAGCAGCGTAGGCAGCAAGAGGTTGCAGCGCAAAAAGCAGAGCAGGATAGGCAGAGCCAAGAGCAAGCGCAGCAAGCGCAGCGTGATGCAGAAGCTCAGCAACGGGCGGCGATGGAAGGTGAGGCGGTGATGTCATATACGGCCTTGATTCATGACCTGGTACAGCGTCAGTGGTCGCGTCCGCCAAGTGCAAGAAATGGCATGGTAGTGCAGTTACGCATCAGAATGGTGCCAACTGGCGAGGTAGTGGATGTCGAAATCGTACGATCTAGTGGTGACTTCGCGTTTGACCGGGCAGCAGAAACGGCGGTGAGACGAGTAGGGGTAATTCGAGAATTGCAGGGTATGGAAGGTCGGCTTTTTGATCGGAATTTCAGGACATTTTTGCTGACATTCAGGCCCGAGGACTTGTTAAATTGACTATGAAAGTATTAAAAACTCTATTTTTCAGTGTGTTGTTCTGCCGTGCAGCGTTTGCGGCTGAGCTGGAAATCGAGATCACGCAAGGGGTAGATAATCCTATTCCCATCGCTGTGGTCCCGTTTTCATGGCAGGGCGCTGAGACGCTGCAAGAAGATGTCGGCGCAATAGTATCAGCCGATCTACAACAAGTGGGCGAGTTCCGAGCATTGGCGCCAGGTAACATGCTGAGCACGCCGGATGAGGCTGCAGAAGTGTTTTTCAGGGATTGGCGCATCTTGGCTCAGGACTATCTGCTGGTGGGCAAGATCACCCATTCGCCAGGCAGCCAGCTGATTCAGGTGCAGTATGAGTTGTTTGATATCAATCGCGAGCAGAAGCTGGTCGGTGAGGTATTAACTGGTAGTGCAGATCAGTTGCGCGATATCGCGCATGAGATCAGCAATGTTGTTTATGAGCAGGTCACAGGTAATCCCGGCGCTTTCTCTACCGAAATCCTCTATGTATCTGCGCAGTTTGTGTCACCTGAACTGACACACTACCGCATAGAAAAGTCTGATTATGACGGCCATCGCTCCCAGATACTGGTTGAATCTCAGGAACCCCTGATGTCGCCA
>JBBSPQ010000200.1:0-5095 GCA_038258585.1 Pseudomonadales bacterium | reverse complement strand
GTTGTTGGGTACTGGTCATTCGGGTTTCCTGTTTTAATTCGTTGTAAGCTGCTATCTGCTTGGGAGTATACGGGATTAGGCGTGCTTATCTAATCGCTTGATGGCAGCGAAGTGCGGCTTATTTTGCTCGCTCAGAAATTGTCAGATAGGCACGTTCTATAGCTCTTGCTTTTTCTCACCAGAATGGAGAGCAGACCAAGACACCCGAGCATGTTTGCCCTCGCCTTTAGATAGCTGCTTACGATCAAAGAGCCGCCCTTCAAATTCAAACCCCTGGTTGATTTTCACCACAAGCAACTTGTTGAAATTACCAGCGCGCTTAACTTGAACTTGCTCCCCATTTCTTTCCGGAGACATAGTTTTTATTTCAATGAAATCGTTGCCCAATCTGCCATCTGAACCTTGGACATGTGGTTTGTGACGTTTGATACCACATTTAACTTCAGCGTATAGCTCACCCAGCTCACCCCAAATTTGCAGATAGCGCCCAGTGAGTTCGTAGTAGGACATTGCGCTCTCGACCAAGTCCTCAAAAATCATAATTAGCTCAGGATCAACCAGCGCGAACGTCGGTGGCAATTCCTGATCGTCTACAGGCTCCCACTCCCAAGGGTTATATCCACAACTAGCTGCATCAGCTATCTGCTCCGGGTTACAGCCTTCATTGTGCATATCGTGCAGGAAGTCCCAATCGCTCATATGTTCTCCTTGTGTAACATCGTATTAGTGTGCGCGTACGCATGCCCATTCGCCTGACGGGAGTATAGGCCTGCACTTCCTTCATTCACATCCGAAACGGCAAATACTCCCCCGCCCGCTCCCGATACTCCATCACATGCTCCGCCTCTTTGTTCAAAAACTCCCCAATCGCCGCATCAAACCGTTCATCCGCGATCCAATGATTTGAGTAAGTAATAACAGGCTCGAACCCGCGCTGAATTTTGTGCTCTCCTTGCGCGCCGGAGTCGAACGCTTTCAACCCTTGTTCTATGGCGTACTCGATCCCTTGGTAGTAGCACGTTTCAAAATGCAGAAACTGATAGTCTTCCAGACTTCCCCAGTAACGACCGTAGAGTCTTTCACTATCCTGCAGACTGAGCGCGGCGGCGATGGGTCGCTCGTCGTGCAAGGCGACAACCATCAACAGATTGTCGGGCATGACGCGGCCGAGTTGTTCGAAGAACGCGAGGCTTAGATAGCCCTGTTGTCCCCGCACGTTGTAAGTGTGTTGGTAGAACCCGTGGAACTTTTGCCACATTTCCGGCGTGATGGCGTTTCCGCGGAAACGTTTGAAGGTGATGCCAGCGCTGTGGACGGCGTCGCGTTCTTTGCGCAGGTTTTTGCGCTTGCGGGAGTTGAAGGTGGAGAGGAAGTCGTCGAACGTTTTATAGCTTTTGTTGTACCAGTGGAACTGGCAGGCGATGCGCGGATGCAGTCCTGCGTTGGCTAGGTGTTGGTGTTCCTGCTCGCCGGGGAAGAGAACGTGCCAGGAGCTGGCGCCGATGCGTTTTGCTTCTGCGATGACCGCCTGTGCGATCGCGGTGGTAATGTGTGCGTGGTCCTCGCCTTCGGCAATGAGCAGGCGCGGGCCGGTGCTCGGCGTGAAGGGGACGGATGTCACCAGTTTGGGGTAGTAGCGCATGCCGTGCTGACGGTAAGCATCGGCCCAAGACCAGTCGAAGACGTATTCGCCGTAGGAGTTGGTCTTAATGTAGAGTGGCATCACAGCGATGATTTGATCGCTGTCGAAGACGGCCAGATGATGGGGTTGCCAGCCGGTATCGGCACAGACGCACCCACTCTTTTCCAACGCCAGCAGGAATTCATGTTTCAGGAAGGGGCTGGCGTCATTGGCGAGGTGGTTCCATACGTCAGCGGGAATCGCGGCGATGTCGGAGTGAAATTGGTAGCTGAGTGTTTCTGCCTCTGTCTTCACGTTATTTGCGTTCATCCTTAAGATTGATCGATGCATCGGACCATCCTCAGACAGGTCGCAAGAATGCCGGGGGATGCGCGGTCACGTTCTCATCGACATGTTCTCATCAATAAAAACAATGGAGGCATTATGCCCGATTTTCATTCCCTCAAGGTTATAGTTATTCCCCTGTGTCTGGCATTGCCGCTTGTTGTGGGCTCTCTAATGGTAGAGGCGCAGCCTATTGCCAGCGCGGGCGACGTGGTGGAGTTTCGGCCCGGTGTCCTTCGCACTCCCGAAGAGCGCTTCAGTGACTTGAAGGATTACCCTTTTGCACCCCATTACCTCGAGGTCAATGTTGAGCGCGGCGTGGGAGGTCAGGAACGAGTGCCGATGCGTATGCATTATGTGGATGAGGGTCAGGGAGATCCGGTGCTGATGTTGCACGGCCAGCCGACCTGGAGCTACCTCTATCGTAAGATGATTCCGATTGTGGCGGCAGAGCATCGCGTAATAGCGCCAGACTGGATCGGGTTTGGCATGTCGGACAAATTTATCCGCGAGGCCGACTACAGCTTTAAAATGCACTTCGATTCGGCCATCGCTTTTATCGAAGCGCTAGACCTGCACAATGTCACCATCGTGATGCAGGACTGGGGCGGCTTCCTCGGCTTGCCGATTGCCGCCCACTTGCCCGATCGCATCGCGCGCATAGTGATAATGAATACGGCATTACCAACGGGCTACGGAATGATGACCTCGAACTGGTATGCCTACCGTGATCGCACCCGGTTGCAGACGCCGTCTGGCGAGCAGCGCACATTTTCTGCCGGTAACGGCGGGCGTGATGATCCCGACAATGTCCGCGCCTACACAGCGCCCTTTCCAAACCCGGCCTACTACGCCGGGCCCAATACCTTTCCGCAAATCGTGCCCATGCGCCCCGGCGACCCCGCTAGCCCACTGCTGCTGGAAACGGCAGACCTTTTGTCCGTATGGGACAAGCCGGCACTAGTGATGTTCTCTGATGGCGACACCGTACTCGGCCCTCATGAGCAGTACCTGCGTCGGTTGATTCCCACCTCCGTCAATGAGCCCTACATTCTGATCAAGGAAGCCGGTCACTTTCTTCAGGAGGACAAGGGTGAGGAAGTGGCACAGAATATTCTCGCGTTCATCACCAGACATCCCCTGCACTAGGGAATTCCTGCGGTAGTTAAATGCCTGTATTTCCTGCTATATTGCGTCACAGCAAGCCGCATAGGAATTCGTTTTGGAATCGCTCAACCCGATCAACAAGATAAGGGAACACCGGGATAAGTTGCGCAAGTCTGAGTGCAAAGTCGCCGACTTCATCCTCGACAACAGCTCTGCTGTGATCAATATGCGTATCGTCGATGTGGCTTCGAGTGCCGAAGTCAGTGAGCCTACGGTGCTGCGCTTCTGCCGCGCGCTTGGCTTCGATGGTTTTCAGTCCTTCAAATTATTGCTGGCCCAGCATCTGGGCACGAGCAACAGCTACTCTCAGTTCTCCGTCGATGACAACGACACCGCTGCCGACCTAAGCAACAAGGTGTTCGATTCTACTATCGGTTCTCTGTTGGCAGTGCGGGATTATCTCGATCCTACCGTATTGGAAAAAGCCATCAACGTTCTGAGCCAAGCCAATCGCGTAGAGTTCTACGGCTTCGGTGCCTCTGGTTCGGTGGCGGCCGATGCCCAGCATAAGTTCTTCCGTCTACAAGTTTCTACTGCCGCTTATACCGACCCTCACATTCAGTTGATGTCGGCGATCTCTCTGAGCGAAAAAGATGTGGTGGTGGCGATCTCGCAATCGGGTCGCACCAAGGCGCTGATTCAGAGCGTGAACCTTGCGATGGAAGCCGGAGCAACTGTGATCGGGCTGGCGCCGCAGAACACTCCATTGAGTGAGTTATGCAGCATTCCGATTTATGTGAATGTAGAAGAGGACCAGCATGAGTTTACGCCAGTGTCTTCACGCATTGCGCATCTGCTGGTAATTGATGTGCTGGCGATGGGCGTGGCGCGATATCGCAAATCCTTGTTGAAGGACCATTTGAAACGGATGAATAAGAATTTGAGGACATTGCGGACGTATAAGTCTACAAAAGACCTTTGATTTTGTGCAATGTAATGCGCGGGAACCGGCAAGCCAGTTCCCTGTTTACCAATTCTCTTTATTCCACCGTTACCGATTTCGCCAGATTTCTAGGATGATCTACATCCGTACCTTTGAAAATTGCCGTGTGATAGGCCAGCAGTTGCAGCGGGATGGTGTAGATAATTGGCGCCAGTATGTCGGGGACACTAGGCACGTTGATCACTTTCATACTGCGATCGTTCTCGAAGCCACTTGATTCATCAGCAAATACAAACAATTTACCTCCACGCGCACTTACCTCCGCGAGATTTCCCTTCAGTTTTCCCAGAAGCTCATTGTTAGGTGCTACTGCGATCACCGGCATCTTGTCGTCAACCAATGCCAGTGGACCGTGCTTCAGTTCCCCTGCCGGATACGCTTCGGCATGAATATAGGAAATTTCTTTGAGCTTGAGCGCACCTTCTTTTGCAACGGGGTATTGAATGCCTCGTCCCAGAAATAGCGCGTGATTCTTATCCATCAGGCTCTTGGCGAAAACCCTGGTCTGTTTATCCAGTTCTAACGCCTTGGTGACGTAGCCCGATAGATCGTGCAGGTTTTTCACATGCTCACGTTCGGCCGCATCAGTCATGCCAGTGCGACGCGCAAGGACAAGCGTCAGAAGCAGTAATGCAACGAGTTGCGTCGTGAATGCTTTAGTAGAGGCAACGCCAATTTCACGACCGGCTGTAGTCAACAGACAGAAATCAGATTCGCGCACAAGTGAGCTTGTGGCGACGTTACAGATCGCCAATGTACCCACGTAGAATCCGCCTTCTTTTGCGTAACGGAGTGCGGCAAGTGTGTCTGCGGTTTCACCGGACTGGGAGATAGTCACAAACAAAGTGCCAGGTTGCACGATAATATTTCTGTATCGGTAGTCACTGGCGATATCGACCTGACATGGCATCTTGGCAACATCCTCGAGCCAGTACTTGGTGATCATACCGGCGTGAAAGCTGGTGCCGCAGGCAACGATCTGTACACTCTTGATCTCATCGAAAATGCCCTTGGCTTTT
>JBBSPQ010000199.1:0-5100 GCA_038258585.1 Pseudomonadales bacterium | reverse complement strand
TTCCCAGAGAAACAGGCCAAGAAACATGCCAAAATGCCGAGGGACACGTTTTCCCAAAAGTCGTAGTGCTTGCTCGAAGGATTGTGTGGCGGTTTCCATGTCACCGCGTTTAAAGGCCAACTCGCCTAATTTGCCCTTAATTGCCGCGCGGTCGAACTCGGCTTCGGCCAGGAATTCTGCGCGCTGAAACAACTCGGCAGAATTGTCGTAGCGGCCCCGCAACATCAGAACGTCACCCAAGCCCTGCAAAATGCGATATTGGGTATGCCGGTCGGAACTCTTTGCTCCACGTTCAGCTATTCGATATTGCTGTTCTGCGACTTCCAAAGAATGCTGCAACCGCGCTTGCTCGGCAGCTTCAAATGCAAACGGCAGTGCGCGTTCGCTCTTGTCAGCAGCATCGTAATGGTATGCCAGCTCAAAAAGATTGCGAGAATCACTCGATTCCAGCAGACAAGCCGCCCGATAATGCAGTTCCTTTCGCTCTTCGACCGAGAGCCGATCTAAAAATGCTTCCCGAATCTTGTCGTGCACAAACGCACATTTGTCCATTCTGGAGCGAAACCAGATCAGATGTCTCTCACGAGCGAGTTCAATTGCATCCAATGCTACCTTTGAATCCTGTTCTGCAAGTTGGATCGCTGAGTGTAAGTGAAATTCCTTTCCTAGAATCGCCCCTACAGTCAAGAGTTCAATTGCCTCGGGCGGTAAAAGCTCAATACGGCGAGAGAGAAACGAGGCGGCATGATGTGATGACTGCAAATCGGCAAGAGCTCTTGACTCTACTTGCCAGCCTGCTTCGTCGGCCACCAAAGCTCCAGATTCAACCAGTCCACGTAGAATTGCCGACGCCATAAAGGGGCTGCCGTCCGCCAGCAGGACCACTTTTTCTATAATCGACTCCGGCAGCGGGCCTGCCATGGATTCTAATAATTTGCGAATATCGTCCGATTCGAATTTCGACAGGTGCAAATGCAATGTAGCGCGCGCGGAGCGCAAGAGTGAATCAGCGGGAACTTCATCGCTACGAAAGGCTACTAGCAGTGCGACATTGCCAATTTGTGCAGGTCTCGCTGCTAATGATTCTGACCAGCGTGTAATCAGCTTGATCGCTGACTCGTCGGCCCACTGGCAATCGTCCAGCATGATCAGAGTGGGGCGGCCGACGTCTCCCAGAGCATCGACAAAGTGAGCCAGAGCTTGAATGGCCCGCGATTCACCGAATGCTTCTGGTCCAAGATTTTCGGTCACTTCCCAGCCCAACGAAACTGACAGTCGGGGCAGCGCCGAACAAATCGCATCTTGATGATCACCCAGTCGACGTCGCAATTTCTCGCCTAATTGGGAATCGGAATCTGCGGCCGCCAAAACTCCGTTCAGCACGCCATCGAGTACCTGAAAGGGAGGGAGACCAACCTGATTGGAGCCGGTGCCGCGCAGAACGCAAATACCCTGTTGTCGGCTGCGTTGCGTAACTTCGTCCAATAGGCGGCTCTTTCCTCCGCCGGACTCTGTTTCCACAACAATAAATGTCGGCCGTCCCAAGCGTACTCTGCTGATTTGTTTATCAAGTTGTTCCAACTCGTGCGTGCGGCCAACAAACGCTGCTTCGGTCAAAGTCCCTCGGCGATCTTTCAGGCCGATCACAAATTCCGGCTCTGGATTCCCTTGTCGACAACTTTGCTGGATCGTGGCCAGGTCAGCAATCACTGCGTCGCACGATTGATACCGATCGCGAGGGTCTTTGCGAAGTAGCCGCGATATTAATTCATCCAGGGCGCGCGGAACTTGCCAACCCAAGTCGCGCAGTTTGGGGATGTGTGCAGTCATATGCTGCAGCAAAACGTCGCCAACGGTGGGGCCTCGATACGGAACGTGGCCCGCCAACATTTGGAACAGAATTATTCCAACCGAGTACAGATCTGAGGAGGCACTGATTTCGCAGTCCAGTGATCCAGCTTGTTCGGGTGACAGGTAAAGAACGTCATCTAAAGCATGCTGATGAATGTCCTCGGAATACAAGCTGCAAGCCAGTCCACAATCGGTAAGAATTGCGGCTGAAAGCGGTTGGTCTTGGGGGATAATCAGATTCGACGGTCGCAGGTTGCGACACAGAATTCCTGCCTCATGAAGCTCACGCAGCGCGGACAGTAACTGCAAGCAGACGGCCAAGGCATCTTCCAAGGGCAAAGGCTGTTGGACGTATTGAGATAGCGGGATGCCTGGAATATGGGCGCGAGTCCAATAGAAATACCCTTCTGAGACACCTGAATGTAAGACACGAGCCAGGCGAGGACTGGACAGTTTAATAAGAATTGCGGCTTCATGATTCAGCCGGAGTTGAACTGCGGCAGCTAAGCTGAAGGCAACTGTTCGAAGGATAACAGGACTGCCGTCTACTTGATCCGTGGCCAGCAAAGTCTGTCCGCGGCAGGTCTCTTTCAAGAGAGTATCCGGACGAAATCGATCCGCAATAGGTCGAGCGACGATTAGTTGAGGCACAGATTCAATCATTGTCAGTCACCGTTGTCCATCGCCCAACTGTTCACGCTAATTGTGGCTCTTGAACCAATAGCATGTCGTGTGGTGCGTCACTGAGTTGAGAATGGATTTCGATGAAACGCTCTTCAATTGCCAGGAAGGCTTCGACTATTTCGGGGTCGAAATGCTTCCCCGAGCCTTCCAGCAAAATTTTTCGAGCCACGTCGTGGTGATAGGCGGGCTTGTAGACGCGGGCCGTCGTGAGTGCGTCGTACACGTCACTTAAGGCAACGATTCGACTACACAAGGGAATGTTCTCTCCACTCAACCCATAGGGATACCCGGTCCCATCATATTTCTCATGATGTGTGTATGCGATATCTCTAGCCATCTGCAAGTATTTCGCCGACGGGTGGGCAGCGACCGCGGCAGCAAGCGTCGTACCGCCGATGATCGTGTGTTGCTTCATGATTTCAAACTCTTCTGCGGTCAGTCGTCCTGGCTTGAGTAGAACGGCGTCAGGTATGCCTACCTTCCCAATGTCGTGCAGGGGACTCGTGATATAGAGCAAATTCCCGAAATCACCATCGAGCTCGTTTCGATGCCTGGGAGATTTCATCAAGTGTTGCGCTAGTACTCTGCAGTATTCCCGGATTCGCTCGAGATGCGCTCCAGTATCAGGGTCGCGAGCCTCGGCGAGCTTTGCTAGGCTGAAGATAACTAGATCACGGCTTTCCAGAGAGAGAATTCGCTCCGCCACGTGCAGTCGCACTTGCAACTCATCTGGATCGATTGGCTTAGTTAGAAACTCATCTGCGCCAGCTCGCAGACTCTGAATCCGACTCTGAATTCCGGTCTTGGCTGTGAGCAAAATGAAATAGGTATACCCGGTGGAAAGCCGACTTCGAACTTCTCGACACAATTCTGGCCCGCTACTTTCCGGCATTTCCCAATCGGAAATTATGATTTGAAATTCGCCACTTCGGATCAACTCGAGTGCATCCGTTCCGTTAGTCGCCGTGGTAACTTCGTAACCAAAATAGAGGACAGCGTTCTCCAGGATTGCGAGAGCATCTGCATCGTCTTCCACAATTAGTACGCGCATTTTTGCCCTCTTTAGGTTGTGCCTACACTATTGGAATCAGCATATCGACTCCACCTCTGGTGAATTTCTCCAACGCAATCATTCGCTTGTTCATATTGCCCACCCCGAACAATGTCTTCCAACCGCGCGAGCATCGAATATAGGTCTGGCGCGGAAACATTCGCAGCAGCTCCTTTAAGTTGATGTACCATTCGCGATGCCGTTGTAGAATCATACTCGCGAAGACTGTCTTCGATTTTGGAAATATCCTCCGGAAAACGAGATTCAAAGCTTTTTAAGAGACGTTCTGCCAACTCAATTTTTCCCATACAACGGCGAACTAGTTGCTCCATGTCGTACGGACGATCCACGTGCGCACAGTCGGCTGATCCGGCGTCATTCGATTTGCAACTATTTACATTCATGTTCGATTGGCCTAAGTCAGCCGAGTTGTAGTCATTCATAGAACAGCTCCTAATCTCAGCGCACAAGCTTCAACCTTCTGGCAGCAAAAAATAGCTGCTACTCCAGCGCAACGTTGCGGATTAAGTGAGTTCCCAATTTATAAATAGGTTCTTATGGGCAAACGTCAACCGTTACCTCACCCAAATTATCAGGCGAGCACCCAAACTACTTAATCGATCCCGTCGTTAAAACCGTGCTAAATCGACCTGTTTGACGTTGCAGGTCTTCCGACTGAAGCAGGGTAGCTGATAAAGGGTAGCGATTACGCGGATCGTTTCATGTCCCTGGAAATCCAGTAGTCAAAAACCGTAAATTCGATTTAATCGAAGCATTGAGTGCTTCCGATAGAATCGAAAGGAGTGTCACTTTGACAGGACAACAATTTCGATCTGGTGAGTAAATCTATATGAAGAGAAAAATCCTCAAGCTGACACGCCTGGTACATTGTTTTGTGCTGTGTAGCATTGCTATTTTGCTCACCTCGGATGTGCGTGGACAAGGAATCTTTTTGCCGTCCGTAGGCCCTATCAATCAGTCGATGGGGGGCGCAACTGTTGCGGCACCTATCGACTCGATTGGTTCCCTAGCTTGGAATCCAGCTTGCATTTCCGGTTTGCCGACCTCAGAAGTTGCATTTGGCTTGGGTCTCGTTTTGCCTACAACATCGCTCACTTCGTCCATTCCAGCGTTCGGCCTCTCTGGTACTACTGATAGCGAACCGGGGGTCGCTCCCGTGCCAACCATAGGTCTGGTGCAACATATCGAGGACACGCCCTGGACGGTGGGACTCGGGATATTTGGCGTTGGTGGCTTCAGTGCTAATTACCCGGCCAGCAAGTCCAATCCAATTCTCATGCCACAGGCTCGTGCAGGTATGCCTTTGGGTGGACTCGGTGCAGTATTCGCTCAGGCTGAAGTATTTCAAATTGCTCCGACGCTTTCCTACGCCGTTTCCGATCAATTATCAATAGGCTTCGCCCCAACGGTGACGCTCGGCAGCCTAGTCACCAATCCGTTTGTGTTCGGCCCACCAAACGACGCGAATGGAGACGGCTTTCCAAGTTATGGAC
>JBBSPQ010000198.1:0-5107 GCA_038258585.1 Pseudomonadales bacterium | reverse complement strand
TCGTGTCAAAGTTAAAACGGGTGACGTACTGGATGGACGAACGGGGTTAGGACAAGACGCCGGTTTTGTTGTGCACGCAAGCGCCACGCCGCAGCAGCGACAGCGGCTGCATGCATTCATTAATGAGGTTCTGTTGATTGAGCTTGAAGCCCGGTAGAGAACACTGGGCTTAGCGCTGAGGATTGAATCTAGTCTTTCACAAACAGCGTCACTAGAGGAGTGTCACCGACCTGTCGACTCCAGTGTCCATGAATCTCCGGATCGAATTTCGCGCCCTTGGGTAATAGATCGGCAGAGTAAAAATGCTCACCTGCGGTGAAAGTTCTGGAACTGCCATCGGACAGCCCAATCTCCATCGCGCCGCTCAGCACAAACAGCCATTGTGGCGAATCTGTGCAATGCATATCACTGCGAAAACCTACGGGACTCTCTCTCAACTGCAATGCCTGCGCTGCGAACAGTCGTGACAGGCGTACTTCAGGTTTCCCTTCGGTGAGTGGTACTTCTTCGGTGCGAAATTTGGCGTGTCCATCTTGATCTGTAAACAGCACCACTTTACTGAACGTCTGCATTACTTTCTCCTGTCAGAAAACGGCAGACCAGGCGCGAGGAAAGGTCTGCCACAACACTGACGATGACGTGATCGAGTTGCTCAGGGCTCAACTACATTGAGCGGCGTGCTTCATTGACGACGAACTCAACAGGGGCGCTGCTCTTGTTGGTGATTTGATAGCCGCTATTGGCATCACGCCAGGTCCAGCTGCCCATCCCCGTTAACTCGGCAGTAATGCCGTCTTCGCGAGAGACTTGGAGTGTGCCTTCGGTGACTTGCACGACGATGCTAGGATTGTCGTGGCGTTGAACAGGGGTCGCTTGTCCTGGCGCCAGAGTGATTCGATAAGAACGGAACCACGGGTTTTCCAGGTCGGGACTACCACTAAGACCGGATGGGCGATCGGCTGTCAATTCCGCAGCAGGGGCGCCGTAGTTTGTCATGGCGATAATGCGAAACAGTCCAGGCCCTTCATTGGTCGCGCGATGGGTATAGTTTTCGGCCACGTAGTCAGTATTGCTGGTGACGCGTCCACCGGATGATCCCGTTCCGGAGCTGATGAACGTGTACATGATGGCTGCGTTGTGAGTATGTTGCTTGGTGGTATCGCCTGGATTGATCTGGATATCCAGCACCCAGATATCGCCATCATGGTGAACGATGCGATGGCGGGGTTCCTGCAGAATGTTGACGACCTGATCTTCGGCGCTGTGCATTTCAGCGGCCTGAACGGTGTTCATCGCACTGAAACTGGCAACACTTGTCAGGGACAGAAACAGCAAGCCGGAGAATACCGAGCTGCCTACAGCTGATTTTGTTCTGTTGAATATACGCATTTCACTACCCTCTAGCTTTTATTGTTGTTTTCGGACCATCTGCTTTTTGAGGCGGCAGGGGACAGGCGACAAGAGTAAAGCAGGCTGTGTTAATGAAGCAATCGGTAAACGCACCAATTCGTCAGAGCTGTGCTTCTTACCAGTCAATCTCCTGTCGCGCGAGCTCTACAAATTTATATCCGCGTCACTCAGTGGCGAATAAACCACGTGCGATGAATCTTTTGATTGCGGGCGAAATCCCTGTCGATACTCGCCTCGGAGCAATCTTCCACGCGATATTTCTCAGCAACCTCATCGTCGAGTTTGAAGCGACGATTGTTGTTCGAAAAAATGAGCAAGCCGTCGGGTGGCAAAAGTGCCATGCACCGATCAATCAGCTCCTGATGGTCCCGCTGCACGTCCAATACATTTTCGGTACTCTTTGAATTGGAGAATGTCGGGGGATCAAGAAAGATAAGATCGAATTTCTCCTGACTTTGTTGCAGGAATTTAAGGCAATCCATCTGTACCAGATTATGCGCGCGCGAGTTCAGACCGTTGAGTTCAAAGTTACGGGAAGCCCAATTCAAATAAGTTTTTGACAGGTCCACGCTGGTCGAGGAGCGTGCGCCGCCGAGTGCCGCATGCACAGTCGCCGAGGCGGTGTAACAGTACAGGTTGAGGAAGTTGCAATCCTGCGCATGTTGGTAAATCCACTGGCGGATCGGGCGATGGTCCAGAAACAGACCGGTATCCAAATAGCGTTCGAGATTGACGATGAATTTCGCGTCGCCTTCGGTCACTGTGATGTCTTCGCCTTCCTGCTGTGTCGGTCGATACTGCTCGTTGCCACGCTGGCGTTCCCGCACTTTTAGCGTGATGTTGCGAGCCGGAATATTCTGCGTTTGATCCATGACCTGGCATAGGGCCTGATAGGCCTGACGACGACGCAACGCGGCATTTTCTTCGCTCACTGTGAGCGGCGCTTTGTATTCTTGCATATGGACATGGTCGCCATAGCAATCGATGGCAAAGGCATATTCAGGCATGTCGGCATCGTACAGTCGATAGCATTCATTGTCCTGCTGTCGCGCCCACTTGCCCAGCGTCTTCAAATTCTTGCGAAGGCGATTGGCGAACATCTGCGCACCAAGGTCCAGCGGCACTTCTGGTTCTGGCGCATTCGCCGTTTGTTGCTCCAGCGAGGATTCGCTCAGTGGTCGCCCATGTTTCTGGTAGATCGCGTCGGGCTGTATATTCATCAACAACAACTTGGCAGGGAGCGCGCCATTGAACAGGGAGTATTGCTTATGACTATGAATGCCGAGCAGCTTGCCCCACTCCGGTTTGGCCGTGAAGATTGCGGCTCGAGCGCCCAAGGCTTGACGGCGCAGGAGAGCGCCGAGTTCGCCGTACAACAATTCGACTTCAGTCTGTTCACCTAAGCGCTCGGCGTAGGGAGGGTTGCAGATCACCAGTGTGGGAGGTGTTGGAGGAACCGCTTCGGTGACAGGGCTGACGACGAAGTCGATATAACCCGCCAGGCCGGCACGCTGTGCATTGCGTTCGGCGACGCTAATGATACGAGAATCGATGTCGCTGCCGAATGCCCGTCCCGTCCAGCCAGCGCCATTGGTTCTGCGTTCTTCCGCTTCCGCAACCACAGCTTTCATGGCGTCATGATCGTGATGCGGCCATGTTGTCAGTTTGCTGCCGCGCACCAGTCCCGGTGCGATATCCAGCGCCATCAATACACCCTCAATAAGCAACGTGCCGGAACCGCACATTGGGTCATAGAGTAGTGAGCTCTCGGTAGGCTCTGTATCTGATATCTGTTTATCAGGCCAGCCGGCCCGCATTAGCAGTGCTGCCGCAAGAGTCTCTTTTAGCGGTGCTTGGCCCTGTTCGATGCGGTAATGACGTCGGTGCAGGCTGGCACCGGCGAGGTCCAAGCCTAGGCTGAGTCTGTCTTTCTTGATGACCGCGTGAATCAGTAAATCAGGAGCCTCCTTGGAGACGTTTGGCCTTGGTAGCCCTTTCTCTCGAAACTGATCGACGATAGCGTCTTTGATTTTTTGAGCGATGAACTGGGTATGAATCAGTTGCTCGGTTCCACCGGCAGCGGCTACTGCTAAGGTCTGGCCAGACAACAGGTGATCGCTCCAATCGACTTCACTTGCGCAGGCATAGAGATCATCGGCACTGACAACGGGGCCTTCCGCCAGCAGCAGAATGACGCGATTACAAAGCCGTGAAAACGTGATGACGCGGTAGGCAACGTTCAGGGATGCGGAGCAATAAACACCGGCCACGCTCTGTTTTATACTGGTTGCGCCACAACTGACAAGTTCTTGCTCCAGTAAAGACTCAAGGCCTTTTGAGCAGGTGATGAAGAAGGAGTGTTGGTTGTTAGTCGGGTTTGTCGCGGAAGAGGTCATCGGTCTCGTTCAAGTATCCAGTTGGCAGAAAGTGCGTTGATGCGCAGATGATACCCTCCGGGAGGGTAAGTCTCAGCACTGTTTCGTTGTTTTGTCAGGCCTTTTTCTGGGAATAAAAAGGTGCATGCGCTTAAACAGCCGACAATTGATTGTCAATCGTCCCCTGCAGCGGAAGAGCTTCAGCCTAATTTATTGCTTATTTATTTATAAATATCAATATGTTAATTACTATTTCCCTGGTTGGAAAAAATGTTTTTTTATGGCTGATTTTTCTATATTATGCCCCCTGTGCAGCAAGACAGGGCTGCATCTCTGGCCTGCTAGGCGGGCCTGTTGTGAATAGCCAAACCTTCAACTCATAACATCAATACACGGGTTCGGAATTATTTATGCTACTTGCACTGGTTGCTGTCTACCTCGTTATTTCAATTGCCATTGGTCTGATCGCATCGCGCCGCGTGCATTCGGCCAGTGACTACATTACCGCCGGTCGCAGTCTGCCGATGCCCGTGGTTATGGCCATGGTATTCGCGACTTGGTTTGGTGCCGAAACGGTCCTAGGCATTTCTGCCACGTTTCTGGACGAAGGGTTTCGTGGGTTGATATCCGACCCGCTGGGTGCGTCTGTCTGTCTGGTACTGTTCGGTCTGGTGTTCGCGCTGCCGCTGTATCGCATGAAACTGATGACACTCGGTGACTTTTTCCACATCCGCTACAACAAGTCGACCGAACTGATCCTTTCTACCTGTATCGTGCTTTCCTATCTCGGCTGGGTTTCTGCTCAGGTGACAGCACTCGGACTGGTGTTCAATGTCCTTTCCGAAGGCGGCATATCGATGACTCAGGGGATGATGATCGGGGCTGCGGTCGTGCTTGCCTACACCCTGTTCGGAGGTATGTGGTCGGTGGCGGTGACGACCTTCGTGCAGATGATCATTATTGTAATCGGCCTGTTGCTGGTGACGAGTAACGCCAGCGAAATGGCAGGTGGTATTTCCGTGGTCATTGAGCGTGCGGCTGCCGAAGGCAAATTCGAATGGTTGCCCAGTCTTGATCTGGTGGACATGCTCGGCTGGCTGGCCGCTTTGTTCACAATGGCTTTGGGGTCTGTGCCGCAGCAGGACGTGTTTCAACGCGTCAACACCTCCAAGTCAGAACGCGTTGCTGTCTGGGCCACCACACTGGGCGGAATAGCCTACTTTTTCTTTGCCGCGGTACCCTTGTTTCTGGCCTACAGCGCCAGTATCGTCGATCCGGAAATGACAGCTGTACTGATGGCCGAGGATGCCCAGTTAGTACTG
>JBBSPQ010000197.1:0-5119 GCA_038258585.1 Pseudomonadales bacterium | reverse complement strand
GGAAAATCGAACGTAGGCAGGGTAGCTTCTCTGAGTGGCGAAAATTCCTTTGCGCATATGCTCAGGCAGGTCGTCTCGGACGGTAATTGTGGCGCGCACGATGCCATGGGTCTTGGTGTTGCCGCCACGCTCGTATTGCCCCGGTTTAAAGTGTCCTCGCATCTGATCTGCCATCAGAGAGATCATGTCATTGAGGCACTTCTCTTCCCAGTCGTAGATCTTCTCTTCTGCCAGTTGTAAGCCATCGTTCGGTCTGCGCACATTGATGAGGTATTGCAACAAATGCGCCATGGGCTCACGCGTTAACCTGTTTGCCACAGGGCGGAAGAAAGGTTCCATACGTCTTTCTATATGGAGTAGTTCCTGCATACCTCTATGTAGGGCGCGTAGCAACATGTTTACTCCTCAATCTGCTTGTTGTCAGCGCTTACTCCGCTGATGTATTTCAACGCGCGTATTCCGGGCAGGAAGAAATAGGCGCCTCCCAGCACGGAGATAAACTGTGGAATATCGGCAATGCATTCGCCGTGACCGGATGGATGGGGCATCCTGAAGTTGTCAGTTCTACTGCCGGCTCTCAAGGGATCGCGATTGCCCATGATCGGATCGCCCTCATCATGCAGGCCGCTGAACTTGGCGTTTACACTCCACGCGTTCTGAACAAACTCAAACTGTCGTGCAATGTTGGCTGACAAACAAATAAAGTGCAGACCGCGGTCGGCGACGGGGGCATCAGGTTCCAGTGCCTGTTCCGGTGATAAGGTCGGGCCATACTGCCGCCCTCGTCGCAGAATACGATGGAAGCGCGTGGAGGCGACCAGATCGTCTTGCGGGTTGGCGCCACCGAAACCCAATATACGTTTAAGGCGCTGCAGTAGGCTTGTTGTGCCCGGCGGAAAATCACCGGTACGAGGATTGGAACGCCTGACGTGGGAGGCAACCGGACACGCCACACCATCGCTGTCCTTGTCGAAAGTGAAGTTGTTTTTGATCCTGTCTTTTTCTTCTATGCCCGGAAGCAAATCTGTTTCGGGGGGAAGCAGAGGAGTACCATCGCGTCGACGCCCCACCATGGCATCGGCGAGAATCGCTCGCTTGCCAGCGTCACCTTGGACAGAGCTGTTGATGAATTGCCAGAAACCGGGAACGTCCTGTGCGAGTTGCCGAAAGACGAGATAGCTGCCATTTTTACCGAGGTCCTTTTCTCCCGGTACGTCTTCTGCGTCGGGCAAGATAGTCGCATTGGCATCGATACCAGGGTTCAGCAACGGGCGGGCAGTGTACTCCCCGTATTCATTGCCGTAGCCTAAAACGATCTCGCCCAGCGCCAACAAATTTGAATATTTGTCACGACGGTGAACGTCAACACTCTGATTTTGATCCCAGTCGATCTTCGGCTGGCTGATCCCATCCGCAAAACCGAAAGGTTCGGTAGAGACTTCCTCGTTACTCTTGAGGGTTTGTAGAACACTAAAGCCCTGATCGAATTCTGCTGTGAGAACTTGTTGCTGCCATGTGTCGATTCCGCCGAGAACGCTATAGAGCATGATCAATACATGGGGCTGGTTGTCGTCACTATGTCCCCACTGCCAGAACTGCGGTGCATTGCTTCCGGTATCTCCGAGCCGACGCGAGCGATTGCTGTCAGTCATGCCGGTAAGAAACTCTTCGGAAAAACCAGACAACGCCTGTTCCGGCACATTCAGCAGCTTGAGTCCCGCCACGGTAAAGGCGATTTGCAAGGCGGTGTCGGGGACAGGCGTGACCGATTCCGCAGTCGTTACCGGTGCTTGCGCGAGCCATTGCTGAGCACGTGCAACGTTTGTAATTCTTGCCAGAACAAATTGCGTGCACCGTAGCCGCCCGTGACCGAAGCGAACAATGCCCTGCAAGTCGGAGAAATCCAATGGTTTTTTATCTAGCATAGTTGTTTCTTTGTCACCGCTAAATCAGGCTGAGCCATTGTCGAATTTCGGTTTCATCTCTGAAGGCCGCGTTTTCCAATCCTTGTCGAATGCGAGTATTTCTGGCCAGATCGAAAGTAGTAAGGTCGGGATAGGCCTTGTACCAAACGTCGGTCGCCAACTGATGATTCCGCAAGTAACGTTTGAATTTCTGTTCCTGCTCTGCCCCTTGTTTAACTAGAAAACGGGAACGTGGATAACCCACCCCATTACTGAAGACAAGGTTCAATCCCCAAGCCACTTTGTTGATAAAGTCATCCATGTAACTTTCGAGACTGCCATCGTAGTTGCTAAGGAAAAGCAGACGATTTCTGTCGTCCAGCAATACCCATCGTGCAAAATGAATTGTGCGAACACGAGTCAGATAACCCTTGTTATAGATATGCCGGGCAGAATAATTCAGAACGTACAACAGAAAGACCAAGGTGTAGCGTCGGAACAGGCCCGGCTTGACATCACCGAATGCAGAGAATTGATTAGTGATTAACTGGTCTTCGGATTGCGCCAAATGAATGACTCTCTTCGGTTCTGGTTTCGGTAATACTTCCGGGTCAGCGTTCTCTCGCAGCCGTAGAACGATAAGAAAGAATGGCAGGAGGACTACTAGCAAAGGCAGCAGCAGTAACATCACCAGCGGAAAACAAATCATATGAACAAAGTTGCGCAGTTTCCACAGCCATGGGGTTCTCGGCGCTGGCGTCAATGTCAATCGTTTGTCGCCAATTTCTTGCGCGACAAATTCGCGCAAGGTTTGGTGCAACAAAGATGAACTGATAGTAGGGTATTTGGCATGCAATAACGCAGTCTGCATACGAAGGATCTCGTGCAGTTGTCGTTCTTCCCGCACTTGATTTAGTGTGCGCCCCAGCCAATTAATGTAGTTTGCCGACGGCGCTTTGTTTCGTTCTTTCATCCAAGCGAACAGGGAAGTGGTGTCTGCATCAAAGCCTTCACAAAAGGAAAACAATTGCTTAAGACCGGGCGAGGCGCGCAAGGCAAGTTCGACCAGAACCGATTCCCACGTCCCATCACAGTCACCGACAAATACAAGCTGATCTGTCCATGGGCGTGGCTCGACATTGTGAGCCTTGATGTCCTCCCCAACTTGTAAATCAATCACCAGAAGACGAGAAAAATGCAGTCGATCGAGCTGTGCAAAAGGGATTACTGCGTTATTTGAGTCGACGATTCCCGGTGCCGAGTTCATCGTCGCGAGAAATGATCGCAACGCGGGTAGCTCACCGTCACGGATATCTGCACAGATCATGAAGGCTGACTGTGGGATCATGGCGCGGGTCTCTCAATGAGCGGTCTGGTGCCAGAGATGGCTCGGTATGGCGATATCTGCATGGAGTCTTGCGCTCCTGACCTGATTATTTTTTTTCTGGATAGGTAAGGGCGAAATCCAGAATTCTTTTTTTACCAAACCAAACCTTACCTAGATAAACCCCAGGCTCGACTTCTCGGATCTCGTCCCGAATCTTTTTGGCAAAAAATGAGCTCTTGGAATAGTCGATGACGATGGTCTCTTTGCCGTCCATCCAGCTGGCATCCTTGTAAACCTTGGCGACGATAAAAGTAAGACTAAAAAAGGAAATTTTATTGATCAGCAAACCGTTGGCATAATCTGGCGGAAACAGATCGAATACTTTACCCTGCCATGCAAAGAGTCTCGCGAACGCCGCATAGCATTTGGCAAAGAAGCTTCCTGTGACGATAGCGGTACCCAGAGTGTCGCCGGAAGGAACGGTGCCAGCAGGAGCGTTTTTGTATATTTCGTCCAGTTGCTCTCGTGACATGCTTAACCAGCTTTTTATTGTTGGGTTCGTTATCACGTTGGTTTCCTCGGTGACTTTATCGTGATTGGTTCTGTTCTAGCCGGAATTCTCCGGCCTCTGAATAAACTGCGCGCCTGACTCGATTGATGCCCCCGATCGGTTGGTGGGCAGCAAGACTCTGCCAAGGATTAAATGTTTCGTTCTCACAGCTTGCCATTGCCTGAGTGGATTGAAATTCCTGATCGCGGACTATCAATCGAGCCACGGTTTCGTAAGACGAGTCTTCTTCATTCCACACGACTGACGCATCCTTTATGGGCATCTCGTCGGGGTCGCCCTGAAACTGCACCATGAAGTCGAAACAAACGTCGCCTGAGGACAAGTGTCGCTTCATGTTGGCCTGTAAAAAATTAGGTCCAGCATCATCCGGCATGTCACTTGTGAGTGTTGAGCAAGATTTCACTGAGTATTTCACTGCGCTAGTCGGATCGTCGCCGAAACGGTATGGCGTAGTGCTCCAGTAACGAATATCAAAGGGGCTGCTGATCTTGTCTCTTCCGCGCAGCAGCAAAGCGACGGAGTCCCAGTTGCCCGGATTGATGAAGAACTTCCAAACCGCCTCGTCAGCATTGGCTTCAAGGAAGCTCAGGAATTCATCCGGGTTCCCGGCAAACAATGCCGGGTAGCTGTTAAGGAGGAAGTCCTGTTGTCCGTTCTCACCCCACAGACTGTTGCCATCGACATCGAATACTTTGACGGACATGCCGCGAAAGTCTTTGTCTTCATCGTCATCTGTACTGGCATTAGCAAAGCGAACTTTTGCGGAGTGATCGCCAGGCTGTGCAAACAGCCCCTGTCGCAAGCGAGCAGGCAGATTTTCTGATACCTGAAACATTCCATCTAGACAACCCAGGGTCTTGGCTTGATTCACGCGCTTGACCAGACCACCGTCGGCTTCATTCAAGCTGATGGCCTCGATGGCCGTTATCATGCGCGCGGTCACTTCCGCCTCATTAGGGTTGGACCGTTCCTGGCCGGGTTGTGGCGCCTCGTTTGAGCACGATGCAAGCAATAGCGCAGACATCATCGATCCACTCATCAATTTGGTCAGAGCCATCTTGGTCATGTTGATATCCATTTGGCGTTGCGAGGGTGTCGGGTTTAGTTAGCGAAAGCAGGGTCTGATTCCGCACCAGTTCGGGGCTTCCACTCCAGAGAGTAGTACTCACCGCGATCACGTGCCCATGGATCAAACACATTCACGACATTCATCAACTCGTCATGTAGTTCCGGAATGTTGCGCATAAGGACGCGTTTCATTGGCGATACTGGAATGGTATGACCATTGGATTGTTCGGGTTCATTACAATGCTGTCT
>JBBSPQ010000196.1:0-5128 GCA_038258585.1 Pseudomonadales bacterium | reverse complement strand
TGGAAATACTTCTGGCAATCCGTTATTGGATTAGGCGCCGCGATATTTTTGCAGTACACGGCAATCGGACCTGCCGAGACGCATTACATTATCCCGTTCTTCAAGGACGTATCGCTCAACATCGGCATCTTCTATCTGGTCATTACCTACTTCGTGATTGTGGGCAGCAGCAATGCGGTGAATCTGACTGACGGACTGGATGGGTTGGCGATTCTCCCTACTGTCATGGTAGGCGGTGCTCTGGGTATCGTCGCCTATCTTGCAGGACACGTGGAGTTTTCTGATTACCTGCACATTCCCTACGTTAGTGGTGCCGGTGAACTGGTAATTTTCTGCGGCGCTTTGGTAGGCGCCGGTCTGGGCTTTCTTTGGTTCAATACTTACCCGGCGCAAGTTTTCATGGGCGATGTTGGCGCGCTTGCGCTTGGTGCGGCACTGGGTGTGGTGGCCGTCATTGCCAGACACGAAATCGTGCTGTTCATCATGGGGGGTGTTTTCGTGATGGAGACAGTGTCGGTAATTCTTCAGGTGGCTTCTTTCAAGCTGACAGGAAAACGCATTTTTCGGATGGCACCAATACACCATCATTTTGAGTTGAAGGGTTGGCCGGAGCCACGGGTCATTGTCCGTTTCTGGATTATCACCGTCATGCTGGTACTGTTCGGTCTGGCCACTTTGAAACTGCGTTAAATACTTTTGAGTACGTTACAGGAAAGCAATGTGAACAAGAAAATTCGAGTAATAGTAGGGTTAGGAAAGACAGGCTTGTCCTGTGCCCGCTACTTCCATTTTCTTGGCGAGAAATTTGCTGTTGTTGACAGTCGCATCAACCCACCGGGCCTGACCATGTTTCGCAACGAGTTTCCCAATGTTGAACTGGCATTAGGAGAATTTCCCGCTGAGCTTCTGAATAATGCGATCGAGCTTGTCGTGAGCCCAGGGGTGAGTTTGCAGACTCCTGCTATCAGCGCGGCGATGGCGCTCGGCGTGCCAGTCACAGGCGACATCGATATCTTCAGTTGTGCAACGACAGTGTCAGTGGTAGCAGTAACTGGCTCCAATGGTAAAAGCACAGTTGTTTCCTTGCTGGGGGCGATGGCAAAAGAGGCAGGGATCAATGCGGGTGTGGGCGGAAATCTCGATGGTGAAGGGGCCGCTCCTGCGCTGGATTTATTGCGTCAAGGTCACCGCGATTTGTACATTCTGGAACTGTCCAGTTTTCAGCTCGAGACCTGTCGTCGATTGAACGCAACAGTCGCTGTCCTCCTGAACATCAGCGAAGATCACATGGATCGCTATGCGTCGCTAGTCGAGTATGAAGAGGCGAAGCAGAGAATATTCCTTGGCTGCAGTAAAGCAGTTTTCAACCGTGATGATATGGCAAGCATCCCGCGGTCCGAAATTCCTTCTCTTCTGAGCAGCTACGGGATGGATGCAGCAAGTGATGGCAACTGGGGGATTTTGAACAGCGATGGTAAGGATTTTCTTGCTGTCGGAAGCCAGAAAGTCATAGCCGTAAGCGAACTCAAAATTGCAGGCAAGCACAACGTTTCCAACGCTTTGGCTGCACTCGCGTTAGGTGATGCAATCGGCCTTTCTCGAGATAGCATGACTGCCGCACTAAAGAAATTTCCTGGTTTACCCCACCGATGCCAGTGGATCAGAAACTACCACGGAGTGGATTTCTACAATGATTCAAAAGGCACGAATGTGGGTGCTGCCGTTGTGGCAGTAGAAAGTATTGGGGAGTTGGTAGAGGGGAAAATAGTACTCATTGCCGGTGGTGTTGATAAAGAATCAGATTTTTCCGTAATGCTGCCGATTGTTAAAAAATTCGTGAAACTGGCAGTACTCATTGGTCGAGATGCACGCAAAATCGCCAGTGCATTTGCTGGCATTACGGAAATGGTGTTTGCGGATACGCTTGCGGAGGCAGTTGGGGTCGCAGCGCGGCGAGCAAATGCCGGAGATGCGGTTCTGTTGTCTCCTGCCTGCGCCAGCTTCGACATGTTTACAGATTTTACGCATCGCGGACGGGTCTTTACTGACGTCGTGGAGGGATTGCGATGAGTGCGTCGGTCTTTACATCGACAATGCCGCTGCCGCATCGTCTGGAGGGAACCAAGCAATTAAATGTTCTGCTGATTGTTATGCTTTTGCTTATGACCATCGGACTACTGATGATGACATCTGCGTCGGTTGAGATTGCGAATTCGCAATATGGAGATCCGTTCTTCTTCCTCAAGCGTCAGGTGTTCTTTAGCGTACTCGGGTTGTTTATTGTGATAAGCGTTCTAAAGATACCGGTACGGTTCTGGTACTCAGTCAGCTGGTTCCTGTTAATGATGTCATTTTTGCTTCTGACCCTAGTGCTGGTGCCAGGAGTGGGACGCATCGTTAATGGCAGCGCTCGCTGGATCGATTTGGGTTTTTACAATCTTCAGCCTTCTGAAATGGCAAAGCTGTTCATTATCATGTACCTGGCTGCTTATCTTGAGCGTCGTCGCTTTGAAGTGTCAGAAACCTGGACAGGTTTTCTCAAGCCGATGTTAGTGCTGATGCTGGCCATTGTTCTACTGCATTTTGAGCCCGACCACGGTGCCATGGTGATTCTAATTGGTGCCACATTTAGCCTCATCTTTCTCGCTGGCGCGAAGTTGCACCGCCTCGCTCTGGTGTTGGCCTCGTGCCTGTCTGCAGTGGCGGCTTTGGCCATCATGAAGCCTTACGTGATCGATAGATTCTCGTCGTTTCTCAACCCGTGGGCAGACGAGTATGTCTACGGAGAAGGGTATCAGTTGACTCAGGCGCTGATCGCGTTTGGCCGCGGCGGCTGGTTAGGCGAGGGGCTCGGCAACAGCATTCAAAAACTGTACTTTCTGCCGGAAGCGCACACTGACTTCGTGCTTGCCATCGTAGCGGAGGAATTTGGGCTCATGGGTGTGGCAATCGTTCTCGGGCTTTTCTCAGTTCTGGTTGCACAGGCTTTTGCCATCGGTAAGCGAGTGGAAAAGACTGGTGATCTATTTCCGGCCTATGTGGCATACGGAATCGCTTTGCTGTTCGCCTGCCAGATCCTGATTAACGTCGGTGTGAACACTGGGCTGTTGCCAACGAAAGGACTGACACTTCCATTCCTAAGTTACGGTGGCAACAGTTTATTGATCAGCTGCTTCATGGTGGCAGTGTTAGTGCGCATTGAGTTTGAGTATGTACGTTCTCTGACGACTGTCAACAAGCGGGGTGAACGATGAACGAACCTGTTCAAAGACTCGCCTCCGAAGCGATTGGCACGGTGTTGATTATGGCTGGAGGTACCGGAGGACACATTTTCCCGGCACTTAGCATTGCTAGAAATCTGCAGATCCGAGGATACCGCACGGAATGGCTGGGTACTGTACGCGGACTTGAAGTTGACGTTGTCGGCGGAACTAACATTCCTCTGCACTGTATTAATGTTCGCGGCTTACGCGGCAAGAATTTTATGAGTGCTCTACTGGCACCCTTCATGATCATTGGTGCGATCTGGCAAGCCTTACAAGTGGTCAGAAAAATTAAACCGTGTTGCGTCGTCGGAATGGGTGGCTATGTCACCGGTCCTGGCGGTGTGGCGGCGAGAATCTCAGGGAAAAAGTTGTTGATACACGAACAGAACGCGATCCCTGGTTTTAGTAATCGTTTGCTTGCGCTTATCGCACACCGCGTTATGGAAGCATTTCCCGGAACGTTTCCGGCAAGCGCTAAAGTTATTAATACTGGCAATCCGGTGCGGGCGGAGATCGTTGCAATCGCAGCGCCCGAGCTGCGCGTGACGAGTGTGGGTCGGCCCCTGCATGTCTTGATATTTTGCGGGAGTCTTGGCGCGGTCGCGATTAATCGTTTGATTCCCTTGGCACTGCAGGAGCTGGGACCCAGCGACGAACTGCATGTCTGGCACCAATCGGGTCGCAACAACGTTGAACAGACTCGCAAAGATTACATGAATGCGGGATTTGATCTCTCCGAGACGCGCCGCGTCGAACCTTTTATTACTGATATGGCAGCTGCCTATTCCTGGGCTGACTTGGTGATTTGTCGTGCCGGCGCACTGACTGTCAGCGAGATCGCAGCGGCGGGATTACCTTCACTACTGATCCCATATCCACACGCTGTGGATGATCATCAGACCCGCAACGCACAATGGCTCAGCGATGCTGGTGCCGCCGTGCTGATACAACAACGAGATCTGGATGCGAAAACGCTGGCAGCACAATTGAAATTGTTCATGGCTGAAAGAAGCAAATTATTGGTGATGGCGAACATTGCGAGAAGTCTGGCAAGACCGGAAGCTTGCGACCTTGTTGCCAGAGAGTGCATGGAGGCCTGCAAAGGTTAAGCAGATGACAACAACACACACACGACAAGAGCGACAACACGTGGTGCCAGAGATGCGGCGCATTAAGACGATACATTTTGTCGGAATAGGCGGCGCTGGCATGTGTGGTATTGCGGAAGTTTTGTTGAATCAAGGTTACGCAATCACAGGTTCAGACATCAAGGAGTCTGCGGTTACGCAGCGCTTGGTTGCTCTTGGTGCCAAAGTGTTTGTCGGGCATCAAGCCGGGAACGTGGATGCAGCGGATGTAGTTGTCTATTCCAGTGCAGTGAAACCAACCAATCCTGAACTGGTGGCAGCGAGAGATTCCAGTAAGCCGATCATCGCCCGTGCGGAAATGCTTGCGGAGCTGATGCGCTACAGACACGCCATTGCTATCGCGGGAACTCACGGAAAGACAACGACGACAAGTCTGGTTGCGTCCATTTTTGCAGAAGCGAATCTTGATCCCACCTTCATTATTGGCGGCTTATTGAACAGTGCGGGTGCTAACGCCAGACTGGGGGAGAGTCGTTATCTTGTGGCCGAAGCCGACGAGAGTGATGCGTCGTTCCTGCATCTACAACCAATGGTTGCGGTAGTCACTAATATTGACGCCGACCATATGAGCACCTACGGAGGGGATTTTAATCGACTGAAGAAATACTTCATCGAGTTTCTTCACAATCTTCCCTTCTATGGTTTGGCAGTACTGTGCATTGACGATCCAGTTGTTGAGGAAATTATACCGCAGATTTCTCGTCCGATAATTAC
>JBBSPQ010000195.1:0-5155 GCA_038258585.1 Pseudomonadales bacterium | reverse complement strand
GGATTAGAACACGGCGTGAACCCATCCATGGGGCCTCGGGCGCCGCCATCCAGGCGGCGCACTGTTCTAATCCGCCCTACCTGCCCCGCAGATCTCACACCTCACGCTGACTCTCGCCTTCCTTAACATGCTTTTCGAAACCACCCTTCCCGCTTCCACTGGATTTGCAACGACACGTCCCGCATCAAACCGCCCAAAACTCCCGCTTTTAGGAACGCGGCACTATAGTCGATGGTCTGAGGGGTCACCCCCTACAGTGACCGTCCGAGGCATGGATGCCGCGGCCGAGGCCCCATGGATGGGTTCACGCCGTGACACTGTTGGGGGTGACCCCTCAGACCCATCCCACTAACCAATCTCGCAGCAGTCCCTAAAAAGCATCCAAATAAGAAGTAGTAGCATGCACTCACCTCCTTTATAATGCGCGCCTTTCGCCCAGTTGACACCGGGCGGTCTCAATACCGCAGTGATACTCATCCGCAACACTCATTCAGCAAAGAACGGTTCCCATGATTAATGCCGCAAATATCACCATTCAGTTTGGTGCCAAACCCCTTTTTGAAAATGTTTCCCTGCGCTTCGGCAGTGGCAATCGTTATGGCTTGATCGGCGCTAATGGCTCCGGCAAGTCTACCTTCATGAAAATTCTCAGTGGTGAGCTGGAACCGAGTTCTGGCAACGTCAGTGTAGATGATGACGAGCGTGTCGGTGTGCTGCGTCAAAATCAGTTTGCGTTTGAGGAATTCTCTGCGATCGATACAGTCATCATGGGTCACGACAGGCTGTGGAAAATCAAGGAGGAAAAGGATCGCATTTACGACCTTCCCGACATGACAGAAGACGATGGAATGCGTGTCGCCGAGTTGGAAGTGGAGTTCGCCGAGTTAGATGGTTATTCAGCAGAGGCAAGCGCCGGTGAGTTGTTGCTGGGTGTAGGCATTCCCCTGGAGCAACACTACGGCCCCATGAGCGCTATTGCGCCGGGCTGGAAACTGCGGGTGCTGCTGGCGCAGGCGCTATTTGCCGATCCGGACATCATGCTGCTGGACGAGCCAACCAACAACCTCGATATCAATGCTATCCGCTGGCTGGAAGGCATGCTGAGCCAGCGTGACTGCACGATGATCATCATCTCTCACGATCGTCATTTTCTGAACAGTGTGTGTTCGCACATGGTCGATCTGGACTATCGCGAACTGCGCCTGTACCCAGGTAACTACGATGATTTCATGATCGCCTCGACCCAGGCGCGCGAACGCATTCAGGCTGATAACGCCAAGAAGAAAACCCAGATTGCTGAGCTGCAGACTTTCGTGAGCCGATTCTCTGCGAACGCCTCGAAAGCAAAACAAGCGACATCGCGGGCTCGTCAGATCGACAAGATCAAACTCGAAGAGATGAAACCCTCCAGTCGAATCAGTCCTTTCATTCGCATCGATCAGGACAAGAAACTGCACCGACTTGCACTGGAGGTGACCAAACTTAGGCTGGCCTACGACGACAATATACTCATCGACAATCTCAGCATGATGATTGAGGTCGGCGAACGCGTGGCCATTCTCGGACCGAACGGTATAGGTAAGACGACATTCCTGCAGGCGCTCACTGGAAACTTCGGTAAGAAGTCTGGGGAGATAATGTCGGGCACGATCAAGTGGTCCGAAAACGCTAGCATTGGTTACTACGCTCAGGACCACAATCACGAGTTTGCCGACGACATCAATCTGTTCGACTGGATGAGTCAGTGGGCCAAGCCGAGTGATGACGAACAGGACATTCGTGGCGTTCTGGGCAAGATGCTTTTCTCCAAAGACGACAGCCTCAAGAAGGTGAAAGTCATTTCCGGTGGAGAAAAAGGTCGTATGTTGTTCGGCAAAATGATGCTGCAAAAGCCGAATATTCTGGTGATGGACGAGCCCACCAACCACTTGGATATGGAATCAATCGAAGCACTGAATTTGGCACTGGAGAACTATCCCGGCACATTGATTTTTGTCAGTCACGATCGTGAGTTTGTGTCATCACTGGCTACGCGAATTCTGGAAATAACCGCTGGAAAGATTTCCAATTTCAAAGGCGATTACGATGAATACCTGCGTCAGCAGGGTGTTGAATCCTGATTTTCAAATCAACCGCAACACAAGAGTGAGTCTGACGTGAGCGATGCCTTTACAACGTTGAATCTGCCTCCCGCGCAGATCGAAAACCTTACCGCGATGGGATATACCCATATGACTGAGGTGCAGGCCCAAGCGATCCCTGTTGCCTTGGACGGCAAGGATCTGATTGCTCAGGCGAAGACCGGCAGTGGCAAAACTGCCGCCTTCGGCATTGCCTTGCTGTGCAAAATCAACCCGCGCAATTTCGGCACTCAAGCACTCGTCATGTGTCCAACTCGCGAACTGAGTACGCAAGTCGCCACAGAGATACGTCTACTGGCGCGGTACCTTCCGAACATGAAGGTCGTCGTGCTTTGCGGGGGCCAGTCCATAGGCCCGCAAATTGGTTCGCTCGAACATGGCGCTCACATTATCGTGGGAACACCTGGGCGCCTGAAAGACCATCTTGAAAAAAAGACACTTGACCTGACTCAGGTAAACACCCTGGTTCTTGACGAAGCGGACCGCATGCTCGACATGGGGTTTGCCGACGACTTGACAGCAATTATTGATTACACTCCTTCCTCACGTCAGACCCTGCTGTTCTCTGCCACGTTTCCTGATGACATTGAAAACCTAAGCGCGCAATACCAACGCTCAGCAAAGCGAATTACGGTTGAATCCAGCCATTCGGCGGAGATCATAGCGCAGCATTTTTACAGCTGCGGAGCAAAGGAAGAAGGCGAAGCCCGTCAGATGGCGGTGCTGCGATTGTTGCAACATTTCCAGCCAGAATCCTGTGTCATTTTCTGTAACACCCGCGAATCCAGCCGCAATACTGCACACACACTTAACATGGCCGGCATGTCCGCAAGAGCCCTGCACGGTGAACTTGAACAGCGCGACCGCGATCAGGTTCTGATCCAGTTTCGTAACCAGAGCTGTCAGATTCTGGTGGCAACCGATGTGGCCGCCCGCGGGTTGGACATCGAACAATTGCCCATGGTGATTAACGCTGAACTGCCACGCGATCTGGACGTCTACACTCACCGCATCGGCCGCACCGGTCGAGCAGGAAACACCGGCATGGCGCTCAGTGTCTTCTTTGAAACCGAACGCTTCAGAGTCGATGCGTTGAAGGCGAGGGAAGAGGCGCGTACTGCCGACATAAAGCCACTTGCTCTGGTTCCTCAAAATCAGCAAAAACCGTCACCTCCTCAGCGCCAGACGATCTGTATTGCAGGTGGACGCAAGAACAAAATTCGTCCGGGTGATGTGCTCGGCGCTCTCACTGCAGATGACGGTATTGCAGGCTCCGCCATTGGCAGAATAGATATCATGGATCATGCCAGTTATGTTGCTGTGGACACCGCCGTGGTCAAAGATGCGCTGCGCCAGTTGGAAGCTCGCAGAATTAAAGGTCAGAAATTCAAGGTGCGTCGTCTGTCATGACTGCGAGGCCACGCTGCGAACGTTGCCGCAGGCCGCAATCACATTGCTTGTGTGCCTGTATTTCTCCCATAAAAAATTTGTGGCCTGTTCACATTCTTCAACATCCGCAAGAAACCCTTCATTCGCTGGGAACAGCAAGGATTGCTGATCTGGGGCTTGTCAACTGCACGCTTACAGTAGTGGGAAGCACAGAACTGTCGGCGCCAGAGAATACCGTGTTGATTTATCCTGGAGAGAGCAGCCAGCCCTTGTCAACGTTACCCGATATACCATCATCAACGCTATTGTTTATTGACGCCACGTGGCGCAAAAGTCGCCGCATGCTGTTTGAATTTCCCGCACTGGCAGCGCTGCCGCGCTACTGCCTGGCATCGCCGCCGCCAAGTCGCTATCGAATTCGCAAAGAACCCACCGCACAGGCACTGTCGACGCTGGAGGCAATCGTTTATACGCTCGCCGAAATCGAAGGGAATGAGCAAAAATATCAACCCTTATTGAGAATCATGGATCAGTTGATTGAAGAGCAAATCGGCCGCATGGGGTCAGAAATTTTCGCGAACAACTACAGACCCTGATTCTGAAAGTGGGACTATGTTGATAAACTACATTACATAGAAGGACCGCACAGTTTTTCCACAACATCATTGTACCCGCTAAAGCTACTGCGGTAGTCTCTCCACACGTAATGCAAACATGCAAAACACTCTCTCAAGGATAGTCAGAGAATTTAGCAATGATCCGCTTCAGCAGTAACCAGCGCGCTATTCGAATAGCCGCAATTTACCTCATTTTCGGCATCGCCTGGATATTCCTCAGTGATCGAATTTTATTGCAGTTCCTTCCGCAGGGGCCACTCGAGTCAGAGCTGTCTCAATACCAGACGTGGAAAGGCTGGTTCTTCGTCGCCATTACCGGCATTCTTTTGTTCTGGCTAAGTCGCGGCAGCATGATCGCTCAGGACTCAACCCTTTCTAGATTAGCGGCGGCAGAGAATAACTATCGTGAATTGATCATGAATGTCCCTGTCGGCATCTATCATACCGACAGGCTGGGTAGTCCTGTCTATTTGAATGCACAGGCGACCGAGATCACCGGTTTTGCCACACCAGAGGAGTACGCAGGTAAGTGGCTGGACCGTATCCACGTCGACGATCGAGACAGAATTGCCAAAGCCTGGCAACGAGCTGTCGAAAGGGGCCATCAGTTTCACCAGGAATATCGAATCCAAGACACTCAAGGGTTAGTACGCTGGATTGTCGATGTTGCACATCCAGAGTTGGACGACAATGCACAGTTCAACGGTTACCTTGGTACTCTCACCGATATTTCCGATCTACGCATTACCCAACAAATTGAGAACGAATTGCAGGAACGACTCCACATCGCCATCGAATCAGCCCATGTCGGTCTGTGGGATCTCAACATTCAAACCAACGAAGTTTGGTTCTCGGAAGAATGGAAGCAACAGCTTGGGCTGAAAGGTGATGACATCGGCAATAAGTTAAGTGAGTGGCAGAGTCGTCTCCATCCTGCCGATGCCGAACAGGCATCTCATGCTTTGCAACTCTTTATTCGTCATCCCGAAACCGATCTTTATAGCGAGT
>JBBSPQ010000194.1:0-5166 GCA_038258585.1 Pseudomonadales bacterium | reverse complement strand
TCTTGGGATGTCTGTCCCCCTGCTGATGTCCCGTACCCCCCAGAGTAACTGATTGCATGATTGACACATCATCTTCGATGACGCTGGTCTCACCGATCACTATGCCAGTCGCATGGTCGAACATGATCCCCTTGCCCATTACGCAAGCGGGGTGAATGTCCACTCCGAATACTTCGGAATTACGACTTTGCATGAAGAGAGCCAAATCCTTCCTATTGTTTCTCCATAGAAAATGCGCAAGCCGATGAACTTGTATCGATTGATAACCCTTCAGAAAAAGAATAATTGGTAGGTAAGTGTTGGTTGCAGCATCCCGATCAAACACTGCTTGAATGTCGGAAATGGCATCAGTAATCATTTCCGGCGATTCTCGGTATGCGCTGTCAAACAATTCACGCACCGCTATTGCGGGCATAACGCCATCAGACAGTTTGTTTGCCAACAGAAAGCTCAAAGCCGAACCTAGGCTGTTGTGGTTGAGAATACATGCATATACGTAACTCGCGAGCAGGGGCTCGCTTTGCACTACATTGCGTGCCTCTTCTTTCAATTTGGTCCAGATATCGTCAGCCATTTTCGTACCCAATAGTAACGCCAAGATTCGTGGTTATCTTGCAAGTCTCAGCAGTGGCGGTGATTATATCGGAGAGTGGGCTCGATACAACCCGACTTTACGTGACAACTTCTCGAGTCTTGCATCCCATGCAGGCGGCTCTACCTCGTAGTCTGCGCAGCCGGTCTGGTCTATTTAGAGTAATCACGCGCCTCGGTGGCCTGCAGCATCGCCTTTGTTTTATTCAATTCAAGTTCCAAAGTTGTGCGCATCGAGGGTTCAATGTTGGGATTTGACAACACAAAGTATGTTGTACGAATGACCTCTCGCCATCGAGGTTTTTTAGAAAGCAGATCCAATCTGAGATATCGATCGAAAGTCCAACAGAATATGGATGTCCCGCTCCAGCATATTAATCAGCCAAGGATTAATCCACTCAGAATCGTTTATAAAGCGAGCATGTTTTGAATTGAGGAACAGAAAGGTGAGTTGGCTGGTTATGTCAAGAGCGTAATATAAGTAGCTGCTTTCCCGGGTAGAAAAAAAGGAAGAGATTATAAATGATCATCGCAAACAGGATGCCGTACTCGATCTCGAATCACAACGTTGCATTTGTCTCGTGCTCGCGGTTTGCACTCTCACTCTACACAGAAATATGAAGATGCAGGTCGCGAGAAGATTCTATTCGTAAATATATCTGGTGATCGGTCTGCGGGTTCAATCGAACGACATAGCCTTCGGTGAGTGTCTTGAGCTCCTTGTCCGACTCGTAGCGGCCAAGACGTCTTGAACTCAGCAGTCGGCCATTGTCGTCTACTATATAAATATCAGAACCTCCCCTTGCTATTCCTTCTACATGCTTTGGCGGACCGATTTCGAGAAGCCATGGCAGCTCAATCGCACTTTCACTCCAATTCAGATCGAACCTGACCCAGTACGCGGAGCGGGTGAGTCCGAAGTGCAGTTCGTCTATGGTGCTATTGATAAAGCGGGAATTGAAACGGGGGGCAAGTACATCGTCGATAGTCAGACCGCCAGATTGATCCTCCAGATACTGGGACTGACCCGCTATAGCGGCATGATCCAGACTCTCTGATATTTCAAGAGGTTGGACGAAGAGTCTGGGTGAGAAAATCTGGGCCAGGAACAGGGCTGTTGTATTGCGCATCAAGGGTCGCACGGGTGCATTCATTGGGTGGAGAGGGGTTCGCAGCTTAATTCACAGGTCTAGTGTTTTCAAGGATTCTGGGCGCGGTGCCCTGACGCGGCGGTAGTGCGACAAAAATGAGTAAATATCTCTCATGAAACCAAGACATTGGTCGTTAGCTAGTCGTAATAAAATGAAAACGTCTCAGGACGTAAACTGCAGGAGTTGGCTGGAGAGTGCAATGTTGAGTAATCTGACTATACGTTTGAAAATTTGGATTATTGTCATTCTGAGTGTAGTGGCAATTCTGGGCTTAAGTGTTTCTTTGTTGCTGCAGGCGAGAGCAAAGTTCATTGAGCAACTGGAGCAGGGCAGTGTCAATCAGGTAAGTATGGTTTACGACTATCTGGACAGCCTCTATCAGAAGGTCCTGACGGGTGAGTTGGACGAGATTGACGCCAAACGCATGGGCCGGGATATGGTCAACAACACTATGGTAAATGAGAGAAATTATATTCTTGTCTACCATCTCCTAGGGCAAATTGTCGCTCATCCTATTTTGGGCTCCAGTAGTTATACAGGAACAGATGAAGAAGTTGCAGCAACACAAAGAGCAGCGGCTATCACTCAAGAGCGACGCATGGAAACTGTGGGCTACCGCGACCCATCTCCTACCATGCCGGAGATTATTGGTCGCTACACCGGCGGTAGTTATACAGGGTTCTCGGAGTATGCCTATACCACAGAGGCAATATTTGGTTATCACACACTGACATTTACAGATCATGAACTCGCCAGTCCGAACGCAGATACAAAACTGGTTTATTCACAGCTTTTTGCGCCATGGGGCTGGGTCATTATTAACGGTATCTATCTTAATGATGTCAATGCTGACTTTTTCAGCTGGGCGTTGCAATCTGGCATCGTGATTTTGCTAATTCTGGCAGCATTGAGTGTATGTGGACTTTTGATTTCAAGATCAATTACTCAACCGATGGCGCAAGCGAACCTTTACATGAAGGACATTGCAGAGGGGTCTGGTGACCTTTCTCGCCGCTTGGGAGACTCGGGCAAAGATGAGTTGTCGGACCTCGGTAGAGGCTTTAATATCTTCGTAGGAAAACTTAGCAATATCATTCGTCAGGTTTTGGAAACCAACAAAGACGTGACACACAAGTCCGGCCAGTTTTCTGAAATGATCGAGAGAACAGCACAGCGTTCCGGCGCCCAGTTGACTGAGACGGAGATGTTGGCGTCTTCTACTACTGAATTATCGTCCTCTTTGTCTGATGTCGCAGAAGGGGCGCAAGCGAGTGTGGACGCTGCGACCGAAGCCAATGGGGCAACGCAGAAAGCAACCATGGCTGTATCACGCACACGCGCTTCAGTAGAGAAATTATCGGGATCACTTTCCTCCATTCAGGAAAAAGTCCACGACATGCGTAACCATAACGAGAAAGTAAACTCGGTATTGGGAGTCATCAAAGGCATTGCTGAGCAGACCAACCTGCTAGCCCTCAACGCGGGCATCGAGGCGGCCCGAGCTGGCGAACAAGGACGTGGTTTTGCCGTGGTTGCGGATGAAGTTCGCAGTCTTGCTCAGAAGACGCAGGCATCAACACAGGAGATTAATGTCATTATTGAAAACCTGCAGGCGAACACCAGCGAGATAGTTTCGGCCATGGATAATGGTGTGACGTTGTCTCGGGATTGCGTCGGTGCGGCTAATTCAGCGAACGAGTTGTTGGACTCGGTCTTGAGTTCCGTCGAGTTGATTGCCAATCGCAACCGCGATATCGCTGCAGCTGTTAAGCAGCAATCTGACGTGACAGATGAGATCGCCAAGAGCAGCGTGAAAATCGCTGGAGATGGCAAGCTCAATGCAGACGATTACAAGCAGTGCCAGCTTTATCATCGCGAGGTCAATGTATTGCTGGTGTCTCTCAATGAGTTGGTCAGTCAGTTCAAGCTTGGTGATCAGCAAGACCGATTCGGCCAAGATATCTGACGATGACATCAGAAAAACGCCCGTCATATGCGTGTGGTGACGGGTACCTTCACTTTACCGGACCTCTCCTTTTTTCCTGATTACGCTATACCTACCGTAAAGAATGGTACATACTTCTGGCCAGACTGGGGCGATACCAGAACGATAATTAAGTGGTGTAACCATGAAATCGTCACAAATTGCACTCCTAGCTTTCCTTTCGATTTTATATTCCTCTTCGGCATTTTCGCAGGCGAACGATAGGCTCAAAATCTGGGAAAGCCTTAAAGATACGGACAGCGCTTTTGCTGAACGTTCCCGAACGCTGGGCATTAACCAGGCATACCTGAATACCATAGGCGAAAACGCTGTTGTATTCAGACGTGGACCTGTAGATGCGCAATCTGTTTATTCCCGCATTGATCCGAATGATCGGTCGCGCGCCACGTTGGAATCCCGAGCTAACTACATCGAATTCTCCGCTGCGGGCGACCTTGGTTTGACGGCAGGACCTTATCGTCATTCTGTTGGCACTGGAGAGGAGTTGCGTCGCACTCATGGCCACTTTGTCACGATCTGGCGCAACTATGATGGTCAATGGCGTAATGTGGCTGACATGATTGTTCGAGTACCGGGAGTTCTCAGTCTATATGTTGACGCAGAGTTGACGGAAACCGAACAGGCAATTGAAGAAACAGCGTCCACTTTGGCCACTGCTGCAAATACCGTTGAATCGTTACAGGCTGCCGAAGAACGCTTTATTTCTGCAATAAACTACAGAGGTGGACGCCGAGCAATTCAGCGTTACGGTCTCGATAGTCAGCGTATTTATGTGCCTGGAATGGCGCCTGGCATTGGCAGTGAATCTGGAAGTACGGTTTACGGTGCATTTCTGGATGACAGAATGGCTTTGTCGGTCGTCACCTATCAGTCTGGCGGCGCGTTCATGGCAAGTTCAGGTGACCTTGGGTATACCTACGGTACTATGAGCGCGGAAGGTTCCGGCTTCAATACAAATTACCTTCGTCTATGGCGGTATACGGAAATCGGCGAATGGAAGATCGCAGTGGAAGTTCTGAACCCTTATTAGGTTTCATTTTTCCTCAATTTCAAAATTCCTTACGCCAAACGTCTGTATTTCACCGGACGCCCCCGTGGTGCGGACAGCCAGTGTGACAGAACCGGACGGAATTGAACTCAGATCCAGTGTCATATCAAAACCCAAGTTTGGGGCGTTGGGGTCGGTCTTTACCAACATAACAGCGACGACATCTGCTCTGGGTAGGCCGTAATTTGCAAAGCCCTGACTAACGCCATTTATCAGTATTTCTACGTTCTTTACTCCCAAGCCTTCATTGATCACCCAGCCGGAAACCTGCAGTGAGTTTTCTGAAATTAACGCGTCAGACTGAGGTTGGTCGACCCAACCGAGTGATGGTAGAGGGCAAGCCTGTAACGCGCCTGGATTGTGCCTTATAT
>JBBSPQ010000193.1:0-5193 GCA_038258585.1 Pseudomonadales bacterium | reverse complement strand
GTTATATAGTGCTTGCCTGAAGCGGCGGCCGTAGCCACTACTGCCACGATGGTTCACATCTAACCAAGCGTAGCCGCGTGACGTCCAGAATTGCACGGCGGGGTTGAAGGCGGTCTTGGCGTTGCCGGTAGGGCCGCCGTGGACACTTACAATAAGAGGAGGAAGGGTGTCTGCGGCTCCTTTGCTGGATAGACTATGAGGGGAGTAATAGATGCCATAGGCTTCCGCGTCACCCGCGGTCGAATAGGAGAAGTGCCTTGGAATCGAGATTGCAGCACACTCCAGAGTTACGCTGCTGCGACCTCGCAGCAATGTTCTGACCTCGGTGGGTTGAGCGAATAATTTAAGGCTCTGAATTGCGCCGGTCTCAACCAGCGAGTTGGCCAGAAAGACGGCCTCACCGTTGTGATGGAAGACATGCTCGAGTAACCCTATGTCTTCGATCAGGCTGGTAGACGTTCCATCCTTCAGATTGAGAAGACGAAGTTGCCAGACTCCATTCCTGTTCAGGCTCAGCACAATCGTGTCGTCGCCCACGAAGTCGTAACTGTGATTCCCGAACTGCCACTGCGGGCCACACATCTCGGCATCAACGGCAAGCACTGGCACTGCATCCTTCAATTCAGGTTGGTCCAGCTCTTTCGCAGCGATGCGGTACAGATTCCACCAATCACTCCAGTCTGCGATAAAAAACAGATCGCCTTGTGGACTGAAGATGGGCTGAACCAAGGCGCCTGGGCGGTCCGGACATACGACTCGGAGATTTTGTAGATTGCCTTCCGTGTCAACGTTAGAGAGCTGAATCTGCGTGTCGTCCCAAGGCATATTGGGATGGTCCCAAGTCTGGAATGTGAGTCTATGTCCGTCTGCGGACAAGCAGGGCGAGGAGACGAAATCGCTGTTCCCAAACAATATCTGGCCTTCGTCCTTCTCTCCATCATTCCTGGCCTTCAATGAAATTGCCACCAGCGCGTTTCGGGGCTCAATGTCTGCCGTGCGGTGATCTTCTCGAACACAGATCAGTCTCTGACGCGTCGCGTCGACAATCAGGTCAGCATAGCGTAGGACTCTACTATCACCAGACACCCTCGGCGTTAACGCGACAGGAGAGCTGCATTTCCCTCTCTCCTGATCGAACGTCTGCCTGTAGATCTGCTGGTCGCTGAAATTGCAGTAATACACGTTGTGATCATCGAAGGTGTAGGAAATTCCAGCATATTCATGCACTTGTGATCGTATGTTGAAATTCGTCGGCGAGACTCGAATCCGTTCTCCAGCTGCATTGAGGAACATGAGCACCTGAGCATTGCCTTCTTCCGGCATGCTCATGAGAAAGAACAAACCGTTTTTCGCGGGGCGTAGGAAAGCAATGCTTTCGGTGGACGCGAACAGGCTTTCTGCTGTCAGAGGCGAAGGCCAGTGGCCATAATCAATTTGCTGCAACTGAGTCATATTGGTTCTCCTGTCTTGCGCGGGTGCAGTCGCCCGCGCCCCAACGATAAGGCAATACCCGGCAGGCAGAGAATGGCTGCCAGAGCAAAGGTAATGCTGATGGTTTGCTCAAGAACAGGATAATTGTCAGGGCTGATAGCGGTATTTCCCATAAACAGCGTGAGCATCAGCGACACCAGAATCATGCTGGTTAACTGGCCGAGCAAACGGGTAGTGGCGACGGCGCCGGACGCACTGCCCAAGTGCCGCGGTTCTACTGAGCCCATGATGGCGTTCACGTTCGGCGATGAAAACAGCGCAAATCCGACGCCGCTAATCAACAAGGCCATCACGATGCTTAAGGTACCGCTAGCACTGCTCAATGTAGCGAGCAAGCCCAATCCCACCGCCGTGAGTGTCATGCCTGTTGACGCCAGGATACGCGGCTCAATCCTGTCCGAAAGTTTGCCAGCCACGGGCGACAGAATTGCCATTGTTAGCGGCTGAATCATCAGAATCATGCCGGCATGGGTGGCCGAGAAGTCCTTCAAGTATTGCAGGAACAGACTGAGTAACACCACATTAGCGTAAGTGGCGCTGTACATGATCAGTGAGGCAGCACAGGACAGGGTAAACACACGGTTCGTGAAGAACAGTCTGATGTCCCAAATAGGGGCGGGAATCTTAAGGGCGTGGCGTGCAAAGACCACGAAAATCATTGCACCAGCGCCGAGCAAGGCAAATCCGCTGATCTCTGGAAGCATAGACACCGCAACACAGATTAGCAGCAGACTGGTGCTGTAGGTGAGAGCCCCCCACCTGTCGAAAGATGCATCGTTGTCAGCTGACCATTCACGATCGACTTTCAGCATCCCGATCAACAGCACAATGACTGCCAAAGGTAGTTGCAGCAGAAAGCCATAGCGCCAGCCGACCGTGTCGATGACGAAGCCTCCAATCAGCGGGCCTGCGGCCAGACCGATGTAAATGGAAGAAACGACCAGACCGAGCATCTGGCCACGCTGCTTCGCCGGAAATACCGACGAGATGATTGCCATCTGCGTGGCATAGAGCATTGCCGAAGTAACCCCTAGCAGAAATCGGGCACTGATCAACATGGTTGCGTTAATGGACACAGCAGCGAGGATGGACGTCAGAATCACACCCACGGTTCCCAGCAGAAAAACTTTCTTGCGCCCGATGCGGTCAGCGAGCCCCCCAAACGGCAACACGAACATGGCACTGGCAACCAGATACGCCATCGGCACCCAGCTCAACGCCACGGCGCTGAGGCTCAGATCGGTGGCCATGGAGGGCAGTGCCACGTTGGTCGCAGACAGCATGATTGGCGTGGCGAAGCCGTTGAGCAGAATCATGAGTAATACGGTGCGTTGCAGCTTCTTTTCGCTGGACGCGGATTGATCAGCAGTCATTTGACTCCGGTTCTTAAATAATACTTTGATAATAAATAGAGGTAACGGTTGGGCTAAAACAGGATGACAGAGCGAATACTCTTGCCTTCATGCATCAAGTCGAACGCCTTGTTGATATCTTCCAGTGGCATGGTGTGGGTAATCAGCGGATCGATGCTGATCTTGCCGTCCATGTACCAGTCCACGATCTTCGGCACATCGGTGCGGCCACGCGCGCCTCCGAAGGCACTGCCTTTCCAGGAACGTCCCGTGACCAGTTGGAAGGGCCGGGTCGAGATTTCCTGCCCAGCGCCGGCGACGCCGATAATGAAAGATTCACCCCAGCCCTTATGCGTGCATTCCAGCGCCTGACGCATGGTATTGACGTTGCCTATGCATTCGAAACTGTAGTCCACGCCGCCCTTGGTCATTTCGATGATGTGGGCGGTGACGTCATCTACGTCTCGCGGATTTACAAAGTCGGTCATGCCGAACTGTTTCGCCAGTTCGACTTTCGAAGCGTTCAGATCCACGCCGATAATCCGATCGGCGCCCACCATGCGAGCGCCTTGAATCACGTTGAGGCCAATGCCGCCTAGACCAAACACTGCCACGGTACTGCCCGGTTCCACTTTGGCGTCAAAGGCCACAGCGCCGATGCCGGTAGTAACGCCACAGCCGATGTAACAGACCTTGTCACAAGGCGCGTCGCTGCGAATCTTAGCCACTGCAATTTCCGGTAACACGGTGTAGTTGGAAAACGTGGAACAACCCATGTAGTGGAGGATAGGCTTGCCTTCGAAGGAGAAGCGGCTGCTGCCGTCGGGCATTACGCCCTTGCCCTGAGTAGAGCGAATAGCTTGGCAGAGGTTGGTTTTTGGGTGCAGACAGAATTCGCACTCCCGGCACTCTGGTGTGTAGAGAGGGATTACCGTATCACCCACTTTGAGCGACTTTACGCCGGGTCCGACTTCAACGACGACACCAGCACCTTCGTGACCGAGAATCGCTGGAAAGGCACCTTCGGGGTCGTCTCCAGACAGCGTGAAGGCATCGGTATGACACACTCCAGTAGCTTTGATTTCGATCAGCACTTCGCCGGCACGGGGGCCTTCCAGATCCACTTCGACAATTTCAAGGGGTCTGCCAGCGGCAAAGGCAACGGCGGCGCGTGTTTTCATGTCGGAATCCTGTGGCCTGTCGAAAGGCGATGAAATGAGTTAACTCTATGATTGGTTATGGGGTTGGATTGTAATTGGGGGGGCTCCGCAGGTGCAAATGGTGATACCATTTCGCGTCTGTAATTTTCAACCCGTTACCAGCCTGTTACCAGTGAAGCAAGTTGCACATGACTAAGAAAGAACCTCGGAAGTACGTATTGACTGTCTCCTGTCCTGAAGCCAATGGTATTGTGCGAGCGGTGAGTGATTTCCTGTTTCAGCGTGGCGCTACTATCAGCGATGCGGCGCAGCATCGTGATCCGGTTATTGACCGATTTTTCATGCGAGTCGAGTTCGAGGAAGTGGAAGCAGAGTTGCCCGGTACTGAGATGCTGGATGCAGACTTCAAGGAACTGGCCCGGAAGTTCGACATGCAGTGGCGGTTCTTTGATCTGGCGATCAAGCCGAAAGTGTTGATGGCCGTCTCCAAGCATGGACATTGTTTGAACGACATTCTGCACCGCTGGAGCAGTGGTGTCTTGCCAGCCGATATTGTTGGCGTCGTTTCCAATCACGAAGAGCTGCGCGGCATCACAGAGTGGTACAAAATTCCTTATCACTATCTGCCTGTAAACGAGAGTAATAAGGCTGAGCAGGAAGACGAAATTCTGCGCATCATCGCTGACCAGAAAGTGGATCTCCTGGCATTGGCCCGTTACATGCAGATTCTGTCTCCGAAGATGTGCGAAGCAATGGCGGGCAGGGCTATCAACATACACCATTCATTCCTGCCTGGATTCAAGGGTGCTAATCCTTATCGTCAGGCGTACATGCGCGGCGTCAAAATCATTGGCGCGACGGCGCACTATGTGACAACAGATCTGGATGAAGGTCCGATCATAGAGCAGGCGGTAGAGAAGATCGATCATAATTTCGACATAGATGAACTGGTACAGATCGGCCGCGATGCCGAGTGTGCCGCTTTTGCCCGTGCGGTGAAGTGGCATTGTGAGCACCGAATCATTGTTAACGGGACTAAGACGGTGGTTTTCTGATAGAGGCTTTGATTGCCCCGTTCCCTATTACGCTGGCCCCGTAGAAAATCAGCTAATCTACAAAATCCCTCATTTGACGGGTTGCAATTCCTGAATTCGCGGCGCAACATCAAATCTGTAAGAACAACAATAATG
>JBBSPQ010000192.1:0-5197 GCA_038258585.1 Pseudomonadales bacterium | reverse complement strand
CGGAAGAACAAATACAGAAAATGTTGAATCAAATCTCTCTCTACCTTTGATGGTCTGATAATCACATCTTGCATTTTCTATACATTTTGCGACTTCAAGCAGGTCTCTATCTGGTGAAATCAGTGCATTTTTTTCCATATTTATTGCTCGTTGAGCTTTACCTAATAAGGTCTGTTCCGTACCTGTAAAAAGAAGCCTGCTTTTTTGAGCTCTCCGAGCTTTTAGAATTCCCATTGGAATTGCCAAAATCAAAACTATCGGAATCATGACTATAGTAATAATCATGCCAAATAATTTCCCAAGAAGCTTCACCATTAGTTTCACCTTATAAATATTTTTATTTTGCTCTTTAAGTTAGACATTTCAATGAATGTCAGACCGTAGAAGCATAACGCCCGCTCCAACAATCACCGAGCGTTACACAATAAATTGATTCCGCTCTTCAATACTAAGTGCTCTAACCTCATTGAACTTAAAAAATCTCTTCAGTATTAATTCTTTTTCTTGAGAATTACCTTCGCACAATACTTCTGAGTCATTTATTTCAATAACAAATACAGGTCTACTTTCTATTTCAATAGACGATGATTGAGCGTAATTCCTTAAGCCATTAACATTTATAGACCACGAGTTTCCTAAGCTTTCTTTACACTCTTTCTCTCTGCCAATTCGATACAAGGTCAATGCTTGACCTCTTGATCTATAGCCTTGATTAAATTTAGATAAATCAAAACGAAAACACTCATAATTGCCAGAGATAGTACCTGACGTATACAGCTTTAGAAGTATTTCTTTTTTAGTATTATCCTGCCAAATAAGAGCTATATCTTTCTCGTGACAGGATAAGAAATGAAGCAGCACCTCTAGATTTTTACCTTCTTTGTCAGAGTAAAAATCACAATTCAAGTCTTCTATAGATCTCAATATAGCGCGACAATTACCTTGGCCGGTTCAGCGTCAATTATCTTGGCCGGTTGATCTGATAGGGTCCAGCACAGCAGAACGGAGGAGTCGCTGTGTCGGGCAAACACATTACAGATCAACAGATCAGGTTATTTATGCATCATCGCAAAAGCCAGACACAGACAGTCGCGGCGGCCAAGGCGGGCATCTCGGAACGTTCCGCTCGGCGCATAGACCATCAATCACATCAACCCCTGAAGCAAGAGCGAGATTGGCGTACCCGCAAGGACCCGTTGGCGGAGGTCTGGGACAGCATCGTTTTGCCGCTGTTAGGGTCATCGCCCGACCTCACCCCAGTGGGTATTTTTGATCACCTCTGTGAGAACCACACAGATCAGTTCGATCCCCGTGCACGGCGTACATTGGAGCGGCGTATTGGCCGCTGGCGACAATTAAACGGACCGGCGCAGCCAGTCATGTTCCTCCAGACCCACGAGCCTGGAGACCTTGGCATTGCTGACTTCACGTGGGTTAAAGAGCCGGTAACCATTGCAGGCGAGATCTTGCGGCATAAGTTATTCCACTACCGCCTAGTCGCCAGCGGCTGGGCCTACGCCCAGATCACCTATGGTGGTGAGAGCTTTAGCGCGCTGTCGGATGGCTTGCAAAAAGCCTTCCGGAGCAGTCGCGGCGTGCCGCGACAATTACGCACCGACAGCCTGAGCGCCGCTTACAAGAACCGACAGGAACAAGACGACTTCACCGAGCGATTTAACGAGTTCTGTGGTCATTATGGGGTTCAGGCTACTCGTAATAATCGGGGCGTGGCCCACGAGAATGGTGCCATCGAGTCGCCCAACAACCACATCAAGCGGCAACTCAAACAAGCTCTGCTGCTGCGTGGAAGTTATGACTTTAGCACTCCTGAGGCCTACGAGAAGTTCGTTCACACCGTGATAGAAAGGCGTAACCGCCGGATCAATACCGTGTTCAAGGCCGAGCAGCAAAACCTCCTGCCACTGCCCGTGCACGACAGCAGCACATACAGTGAACATACCCTGCGAGTCAGTCGCACCAGCACCATCGCACTGAAACGGGTGACCTATACCGTGCCATCACGGCTGATCGGTAGCCGGCTGATGGTGCGCCTGTTCGATGCCCGGTTAGAGCTGTGGTGTGCTGGTGTACACACGCTGACGCTGTCTCGCATCTACGCCAGCGCACAGCAACGCCAGCGCAGCGTCAATTACCACCATGTGATCGAGTCGCTAGTGAAAAAGCCTCGCGCCTTCCGCCATGCCCAGTGGCGTGACGACCTGCTACCCAGCGACGATTACCAGCGTATCTGGCAGCATGTCGATGAGGCCTTGAGTGCGGACAAGGCCTGCCTCTACGTCGTAAGGCTGCTGCACCTGGCCAAGAAGAGCGACCGCGAAAGCGCCTTGGGTCGCTATGTACTCACCGGCATTGAGCGCGGCAAACTCCCCAGTCTGCTGGAGTGTGAGGACCGCTTCCTGGGCTTGAATCTGGCCCTGCCGGCCATGGTGATCCATCAGCATGCACTGGCCGACTACCAGGCGCTGTTGCGCACAGGAGACTGCCATGAATGATGTGACGGCTTCCCTGCCGTTGATGCTGAAACACCTGCGCCTGGGCAGCATCAAGGATCACTGGCAACCTCTGGCGGACAAGGCTGTGACGGAACACTGGCGTCCGGAACAGTATCTGAGCGAGTTGTGCGCTCTGGAGCTTGCCTCCCGGGAAGACAAACGCTTGCAGCGCTATCTGAAAGAAGCCACGTTACCGCCCGGCAAGCAGTTGGGCAGCTTTAACTTCGGCGTGGTGACCGGGGTAACTAAACCCCACATCAACCAACTGATTAGCCAGGCTGACTGGGTGAAGCGCGGTGACAACCTGTTGCTGTTCGGTGCCAGCGGGATCGGCAAAACCCATCTGGCCAGCAGCATCGGTTATGGCCTGATCGAAGCCGGCATCCGGGTCAAGTTCGTGGCCGCCACGGCACTGGTCCAAAGCCTGCAACGCGCCAAAGAAGCACTGCGTCTTAGCGATGCTCTCGTCCGTCTCGACAAGTACGATGTGCTCATCATCGACGACCTGGGCTATGTCCGGAAAACCGAGCAGGAAAGCAGTGTGCTGTTCGAGCTGATTGCCCATCGTTACGAGCGCCTCAGCCTGGTCATCACCTCCAATCAGGACTTCGAGCACTGGGACAAGCTGTTCGAAGACACGATCATGACCGTCGCCGCAATCGACCGACTGGTCCATCACGCCACCATCCTTCAGTGCACGGGGGAAAGTTACCGGAGGAAAGCCTCACTCAAAAAGCAGACCGCATAGGTTCACAGACAACCGGCCAACTTAATTGACGCTGGACCGGACAAGATGGTTGACGCTAGATAGTTAATATTATTTTAAATATTGCAATGGATGTCATGCGCGATGTACCTGCCTCCGGGGATGAGGGCAAGAGTCTCGTGGTCAACCTACTTAAGTTACTGGATCTGCTGCTGATAGCTATTACTTTCCAAATCATAACGGTTAGCCTGTACCGTCTGTTCATTCGTCCGATGCCCATTGAAGAAAGCAAGCTTCTCGAGACTTTGAACATCAAGAGTTTCCATGACCTGAAGGTCACGGTAATGCAGGTGGCTGTTGTAATCCTGGTTATTCTTTTTCTTGAACAGGCGGTAGAGGTTGGCGCCACGATCGATACTTTATACTTTGGTGCTTCCATTGGAATAGTGATTGTCGCAGTGGTATTCGCCTGGAAGAATATGAAACACTAATGTAGTGCACACGGCTAGCCAATGCGGTTGCCTGGAAAGTTTTAACTTCGCAGGACCTGTCACCAACAATCCGTACGCACAGGAGGCCGAAGCGCCGCTTCGCTCTGTTTTTGGCTCCTGTGATGTGAGCGTTAGGCGCTCGCAAGGATCTCCATGCAAATCTCTTTCGCGTATTCAAAGTTTGCAAAATCAGCTGCACATTTTTGCGGCCGCCCGCGCATCTTCACCCTTGCTTTAGCCGTAGTCCTGGTTTCGCTGGTCACTGGCCCGATGTTCGGCTTTAGCAATACCTGGCAGTTGGTCATAAATACTGGTACCACTATAGTGACGTTTCTAATGGTGTTCCTCATTCAGAACACACAGAATCGCGATACAGAGGCCATCCAGTTGAAACTTGATGAGTTGATACGCGCCACAAAAGGCGCGCACAACGCTCTGCTAGATCTGGAAGAGCTGGAGGAAGACGCGCTGGATACGTTCAAACAAAAATACCAAGCACTTGCGGCTGCCGCTCGAGCCAGTTTGGACCTCGGAAGCCAAGATACCGGAACTCCAGAGCCATGAGCCAAAGAGCTGCGCCCCCTTTAATCGAGAGAACGTTTCCTGGCAATCAGGTAAACGCCTCTCAACTCAAACGTTATGCGCTTCTGCTCACCTTTATTAGGAACTTCTCGTGAATCATTCTGAACGACACAGAACAGAACGGATCGGCTGGCTTCGTGCTGCGGTTCTTGGTGCAAACGACGGGATTGTATCGACTGCGAGTTTGGTCCTGGGTGTGGCGGCATCAGGAGCGGACGCCAGGGCTTTGTTGGTCGCGGGAGTCGCTGGCCTCGTCGCAGGCGCTATGTCGATGGCAGCGGGTGAGTATGTGTCAGTCAGCTCTCAAGCCGACACGGAGGGCGCCGACCTTGCCAGAGAAAAAGCCGAGCTGGCTGAGGCGCCTGAACAGGAGCATGCGGAGCTTACCGAGATTTACGTCAGGCGAGGGTTAGACCGGGCGCTCGCAGCCACAGTAGCAAGTCAACTGATGAAGCAGGATGCACTGGGGGCACATGCACGCGAGGAACTTGGCATTTCAGAAGTCTCTACGGCCCGTCCAATTCAGGCTGCATTTGCGTCGGCAGGCACATTCTCAGTAGGTGCGGCTCTTCCGCTATGTATCGTCCTGTTGTTTCCGGCCTCGTTGCTCATGTGGGTGATCCCCGGCAGTTCACTGTTGTTCCTTGCCTTGCTAGGCTCATTGGCAGCGAAAGTCGGCGGCGCGCCAGTTATTAAAGCCGCCTTTCGGGTTACGTTTTGGGGGGCCTTGGCAATGGCTTTGACGGCTGGGGTCGGTGCGCTCTTCGGGGTGGCCGTATGAAGAGCGTCATCCTTAACGTTATAACCAAGGCGGTGTTCTTCGTTAATTCGTCGAGGCCAGTAACCAGCGAGGCTACGCTTCAGGGTTCTGGTTTACCGACACCCTGGAACGGCTCTAGCGCCTT
>JBBSPQ010000191.1:0-5199 GCA_038258585.1 Pseudomonadales bacterium | reverse complement strand
TTCCCCGGGTTGAATGCCCTGCGCATAGATACTGACCCCGAAAACATGCTGGAGGAAACCGAACCGGTCCGGGTTTTCCACAACGCCATGAAAAAAGAATTCGGGCTCTACGACATGATCGTCGTCGGTGTGGTCAATGCTGAAAATCCCAACGGAGTGTTTAATGTCGCCTCGCTCACCAACATTTATCGCCTGACTGAATTCGCCAAGAGCCTGAGTCAGGAAGAGAACGGTGTTCGCACGGGTGTGATCGGCATCGATTTGATCGCGCCGTCTACGGTGGACAACATCGAACAGGCGGGTGCGGGAACGGTGAAGTTCGAGTGGTTGATGCAACAGCCCCCGGCAAATGAGGAAGAGGCTTTGCAGATCGCCGCCAAGGCCAGACGACTGCCTTTTCTAGATGGCACGTTGGTGTCCGAGGACGGTACCGCAATCGCGCTCTATATCCCTGTCAGTTCCAAAGATCTCAGCTATCGCATCGCTAGTCAGTTGCGCAGTGAAATTGCGAATTATGAGGGGTTTGACCGCTATTACATCACCGGCCTGCCTGTCGCTCAGGACCAGTTCGGTGTGGAAATGTTCAAACAGATGGCGATCTCCGCTCCCTTGGCCATGGGTCTGATCTTTCTGCTCATGTGGTTTTTCTTTCGCAATGTCCGCTTTGTCGTCTCGCCAATGATAGTGGCGCTGATCGCAGTAATCGTCACAATGGGTCTGGTGGTAGCGACGGGGCATACCGTGCACATCATGTCATCCATGATCCCCATTTTCATCATGCCCATCGCGGTGCTCGACGCCGTGCATATCCTTTCGGACTTCTTCGACCGATACCCGCACAGCCGGGACCGTGAACGCACCATCAAGGAGGTCATGCAGGAACTGTCCTCGCCCATGTTGTTTACATCGCTGACCACCGCGGTGGGGTTCGGCTCGCTTGCGTTGACGCCAATTCCGCCGGTACAGGTGTTCGGAATCTTCATCGCCATCGGTGTCCTTCTAGCTTGGGTGCTGACTATCACGCTGGTCCCGGCCTACATTATGCTGATGCCGGAATCTTCGCTTGAAAATTTTGGTCTGCAACAGGCAGACGCTGCGCAACACCCATCCCTGCTGGCTAGGCTTCTGCATCACACCGGCCGTTTTACCCGCGGTAGTGCAGCCTGGATTGTACTTGGCACCTTTGCGTTGTTGGGAGTATCGGTTTACGGCATCTCCCTGATTCGCATCAACGACAATCCAGTCAAATGGTTCTCCGCAGATCATGAGATTCGAGTGGCAGACCGTGAGATGAATAGCCGCTTCGCCGGCACCTACATGGCTTATCTGACGCTGGAGTCCGCCGCACCCGAAATGACCGCAGAACAATACCGCGCAGTGCTCGCGACGCGTATGAACACGCTTGATCCTGCAATCGCAGAGGAAATGACAGGAATGCTCGCGGCCCTGCCAGAGGAAACCGGCGGACGGCTGGAGTTGCTGAGCACGCTGAAAGAAGTGGTTCTTACGCGGCAGGACGCGACGCTAACCGATGCGGATTGGGACGCTTGGGATTCCGCACTGACATTGCTGCAGGAGGAAGAGCAGAGCGGCGAGATATTCAAGCAACCGGAAGTGCTGCGCTACATCGAAAGCCTGCAACAGCACCTGCTGACCACTGGTCTGGTGGGTAAAAGCAACGGGCTGCCCGATATCGTCAAGACGGTATACCGCGAACTGCTAGGAGACTCGGACGCGTTCCGCATACCCGACACGCGCGGGGCTATCGCGCAGAGCCTGATCACGTACGAGAGCAGCCACCGACCGCAAGACTTGTGGCACTTCGTAAACCCCGCCTTCAGCCGCACCAATCTATGGATCCAGCTGAAAAGCGGCGACAACATCGACATGGCCCGAGTGGTTGAATCGGTGGACGAGTTTATGGCGAACAATCCAGCACCGGTGGCACTCACGCACAACTGGTTCGGACTCACCTATATCAACGTGGTCTGGCAGCAGAAGATGGTGAGCGGCATGCTCAAATCCTTCCTCGGTTCGTTTTTGATCGTGTTGCTCATGATGATCGTTCTGTTCCGCTCGTTCTGGTGGGGCCTGCTCAGCATGTTGCCACTCACTCTCACCATCGCACTGATTTACGGCATCATCGGCTTAATTGGCAAGGACTACGACATGCCGGTGGCCGTGTTGTCCTCGCTGAGTCTGGGTCTGGCGGTGGACTATGCCATTCATTTCCTCGCTCGCAGCCGCGAGATGCGTAAACGGTTCGACAGCTGGCAAGAGACTCTCGATGCGGTGTTCGGCGAGCCCGCGCGCGCGATTGCCCGAAACATCATCGTCATTGGCTGCGGTTTCCTGCCGCTGCTGGCGGCCCCGCTCGTGCCCTACAACACAGTGGGGTTTTTCATCTCAACCATTCTGATCGTTGCAGGGGCCACGACTCTGTTGTTGCTGCCAGCCCTGATCACCCTGTTTGAAAGGTTCCTGTTCCCGCAAGAGGAGGTTTCCCATGTCTAGAATTTTTCTGCGTCTTGCTTTGCTATTCAGTTTGGCTCTTGTGCCTTGGCTGACGGCGTCGGCGCAAACCAGTGTTGACGAGATTGTGACGCGGGCCAGTAACGTGGCCTATTATCAGGGCAGTGACGGCAGCGCCAGAGTGCGCATGCTCATAGCAGATGCGCAGGGCCGCGAGCGCAGTCGTGAACTGACGATACTACGGCGCAATGCTGGCACTGATGGCGATCAGCAGTTTTACGTTTACTTCCACGCGCCTGCCGACGTTGCCAAGACTTCCTTCCTGATTTGGAAGCATACCGTTGTCGAAGACGATCGCTGGATGTACCTGCCTGCACTGGATCTGGTGAAGCGCATCGCTGCCAGCGACGAACGCACCAGCTTTGTCGGCTCCCATTTCTTCTACGAAGATGTCTCTGGCCGCACCCCGACCGAAGATACACACGAGTTGGTGGAAGAGAGTGACACTTACTACGTCCTGCAAAGTACCCCCAAAGATGCTTCCGTTGTCGAGTTCACCCACTACAAGTCCTGGATTCACACAACCACTTTCATTCCCGTGAAAATTGAGTACTACGGTGCTGACGGCAACGCCTACCGCACTTACGAAGCGCTCGGCGTCGAAACCATCGATGGCTTTCCGACCGTCATGCGTTCGCGCATGAGTGACAGCCGCATCGGTGGCAGCACCACTATGGAATACGAGAACGTACGTTACAACACCGGCTTGAGCGAGGAGCTGTTCACGGAACGCTATCTGCGTAGTCCGCCACGACGAGAACTGCGGTGATCAGTCGGAATGGGAAGATGCGTAAGCGAGCAAGAACAATTGGTAGAACAAGCCGCTTCACCGTAGTGGTGACGTGCTGGCTTTACAGCCAATTTTTGTTTGCTGCGGAGCCCTCGCTCCCGACCGGGCTGGGCGCCGAACCGGGCCTGCCTGCGGGACTGGATGAACCTGCCTTGCCGGCCGGCATTACCACAATGGCGCAACCTGCTGCGCGCAGTACGCCTACAGTCGGCGCAGACATCGGCAATCTCTCGGGTTTCGCCGAATTTCGCGGCGGCGTCAGGACCGGGGAAGACAATCTGCAGGAAGACAACTCTATTCTGGAAGCACGCGTGCAACTGGATTGGGAGCGGAACTGGGACAGTGTCACGCTGAGTCTCACCGCCGATCTGTTGCATGACGCAGTCGCGAGATCAGAGTCACCGGATCTGGAAAACGGCGCGGGCTGGCTAGACCTGCGCGAAGCCGCCGTGCTGCTGCGTCCGTGGGACAGCGTGGACATCAAGCTCGGCAGGCAGATACTCACCTGGGGCACCGGTGACCTGTTGTTCATCAACGACCTTTTTCCCAAGGACTGGAATGCCTTTTTCATCGGTCGCGACGACGAATACCTCAAAGGGCCATCCGATGCACTCAAACTCGCTTGGTTCAACGACCTCTTGAATATTGATGTGGTGTACACACCTCGCTTTGATGCCGACCGTTTCATCGATGGCCAGCGGATTTCTTGGTACAACCCCGCGCTGGGCCGAATCACCGGTCAGGATTTTCCCGTACACGCGTTGCGACCGGACAACTGGTTCAGTGACGACGAGACAGCCGTGCGGCTCTACCGCAACTTCGGTTCCTGGGAAACGGCGCTATACGGCTATGAGGGATTCTGGAAAAGTCCTGGCGGCCAGGACCCCGCATTCAACGCGATTTTTCCGGCGTTGCGCGTTCTTGGCGGCAGTGTGCGTGGGCCATGGCAGAAAGGCATAGGGCAGGTGGAATTCGGTTACTACGACAGTCGCGATGACAGCAGCGGTGAAAATCCCATGGTCAACAACAGCGAGTGGCGTTTCTTGCTTGGTTACGAGCAGGAACTCGTGCCACAGCTGACGGGATCGGTGCAGTGGTATCTGGAGCGAATGCAGGATCACAGAGCGTATCTGCGTACGCTGTTGCCGGGGATTAATGCCAGAGACCAGTCGCGACAGGTAATAACCGTACGGTTGACACGGCAGTTGTTGAACCAGAATTTAAGTTTGTCGCTGTTTACCTATTACAGTCCGACAGATGACGACGGTTATGTTAGGGCGAAGGCGAATTATAAATTCACTGACGAGTGGCAGTTCGAAAGTGGGGCTAATATTTTCAAGGGTCGCAGGCAGGATACTTTTTTTGGGCAGTTTGAAGATGCATCGAATATCTATGTGGCTGTGCGGTATGGGTTCTGACGGAGGATTCTGGGTGTTAGTGTTCTCCCAGATATGCGGAGCGGTCTCAATTAGTTTTGGATTTGAAACAGTTTGAATCTTACTGATATAGGCGTCCGCTATTGAGAGATTGTCTTCAGCAATATATTCCCAAATAGAGTTCAAATCAGATTCTGCTTTAGGCGAAAAATACAGCGCCATGCTTATTCCGTTTTCTGTTTTGAAGCCGCGACACGTTTACGCCCTTGTGCACAGATACGCGCAACAGCATCATCATCAAAGGGCATTACTTTTCCGGACGAAAACTCTTTCAATCCCTGTTCTAGGGACTGCTTGAGATCGCGCATTTTCATTGCTTCAATGATCTGAGATTCATCGTATGAATAGACCACGGCCACAGGGCGGCCCCGATCTGGCGGCGCGTGAGTGGGTTATGGATGAACATGAGATGCAAAGGGATGTGGCTGATACTATCAATGC
>JBBSPQ010000190.1:0-5220 GCA_038258585.1 Pseudomonadales bacterium | reverse complement strand
AGCCAGTGCAGCAGTCGCGCCTGCAAGGTGAACAATGCCCGAGCCCGCGAAGTCAGAGAAACCAAGGTCGCCAAGTGTGAACATGCCGAATACGGCATTGCCACCCCAAGTCCAAGATCCTTCCATCGGATAGATGACACCAGTCATTACGATAGCGAAGAGCAGGAAAGCCCACAGCTTCATACGCTCGGCAACTGCGCCGGACACAATCGACATTGCTGTTGCTACGAACACGACCTGAAAAAAGAAGTCAGAAGCCGATGAGTAGACTGAACCACCATCAAAACCTTCTTCAGCTTTCGATGCCAGCGCGTCGGCTACCAGATCGTCACCGCCAGCAATACCTGACAGGAAGATGTCGCCGCCATACATAATGGCGTAACCGCAAACCAGATACATAATGCACGCGACTGCGTACAGTGTGATGTTCTTGGTCAGAATTTCGGTCGTGTTCTTTGACCGTACCAAACCGGCTTCCAGCATTGCGAAGCCAGCCGCCATCCACATGACCAGTGCACCCATCACCAGAAAGTAGAAAGTATCTATTGCGTATTGCAGTTGAAAAATTTGGTCTTCCACCTTATTACCTCCGAACCAGGTTCGAGTTCTTGACGCCTGATTAATTTAGTAGTCGTTTAGTTTTTTTGATCTCGCGGATCAGTTTCTACACAGCCTCTTCGCCGGTCTCGCCAGTACGAATTCGGATTACCTGGAGAAGGTCAGTGACGAAAATCTTGCCGTCGCCAATCTTGCCGGTGTTAGCTGCCTTGGTAATTGCTTCAAGCGTCTGATCAAGCAGATCGTCACCAATCGCTACTTCGATTTTTACCTTAGGTAGAAAATCAACTACATATTCTGCGCCACGATAAAGTTCCGTGTGCCCCTTCTGTCTGCCAAACCCTTTTACTTCAGTTACTGTGATTCCCTGTACGCCTATTTCTGATAACGCTTCACGCGCGTCGTCCAATTTGAAAGGCTTGATAATTGCCGTCACTAACTTCATACATTTGCTCCTTACTTATTAATATCCGCTCCGCCGATTCAGTGCAGATACACCTGATAGTGCCTAATGCATGGGTCATGCCATAAAGGAAAAAGTGTTTATAAACATACAGATATGTACGGATAGGGATATTCAGCAAGGTTCAGACCACTTGCGCCGTTCAGAATCGCACCATTTCTGTGCCTGAACTCTTCGACCGCACCATTTTCACGCAAAGGACTCTACGTCCGCATAACCTCCTCATTTGTCGCGCTTTTTATAGCCATAAAAAAAGCCCGCTGGATTTCTCCTACGGGCTTTCAGATCAACATTTCAGCGAAGAACCACTGGAGAATTGGCTATTAGAATGATTTACCAATTGAGAACACAACTGTGCTGCTGCAATCTTCGGAGCCACCGCAATCAGATTCGTCAAGATCCGTATCAGTGAACATCAACGTGAAATCAAGACCTGAATACGCCTTGGATAAAGACACGTTATATTCTGAGTAGCTGTCTTCATTTCCAAATACTGCTTGGTCAAAATCCTGGAAACCGTAGTGCAGGTTCAAACCGAAGTCACTGCCGAGATCAAAGCCGTAGTCCAACGTGTAGAACATTGCGTTGCCCGAACCAGCGTAGAAATCGTCGGAGTAATTGATCGACGCGGACAGTCCGCCGTAGCTCAAAACACCATAGAACTCAAGGAAGTCATCGCTGCTCATTCCTGGGTAATCGTAGTACAGAACACCGATATCGTAGCCCAGATCTTCTGTCAGACTGCCAGAGAAACCGCCGTAGTAATCGATCTCAATGCTGTCGTCGAACGTGATGCTTGAAGCCCAAGTACCGACATAGAAACCTGATTCACTTGCATAGTCAAAACCACCTTGAATGGCTGATCCACCGCTGGTCTGAGAGATACCGCGGTAGATATAGTCTGTAGTCAGCGCAACGTTTGCGCTGATTGGGCTTTCCTGGGCGTGAGCCGCAAGAGCCGCAGACAACAACCCAGTGGCCAGCAATGCTTGTGTAAGTTTATTCATTTCAAGTAACTCCTTGACGTTGTAGTAATTTAGTAATTTGTGCATAACGCACCATGTAAGAGGTGCAATGTAATTCTCGTGGACACTCTCTTAAATGCTCGGAATGTTAGTAAGCACGATATGTGCCCATTTTCATTTTTCATTTAAAAAACAGCTGCAAGGCAGGATCTATAGGGGGGTATCGCTAGCTGGGGCGATTGGGGATTACCTTAAAAGGGGATATACAAAGTCTTAACATTAATCTAGCGCACCGTTTTGGCGCGTTTCTTAAAAGTCTAAAGCACTGTATTCGCGCGCACTGCTACCAAGTTGTGCACAACCACCGGCGCGGATTGAGAACTATCTCACGTCTTAATAGCTACGTTACAATCACACTCGAGATAATTCTCGATTTGGCGACAATTTCCTTCGCCACCAACATACGGACATCAAAATATGATTAGCAAACAATTCTTTGAGGATCTAGGTCAACAAATTGCTCGTCTTTTACCTCATGCAGAGGCTGTCGGCGAAGATATGAAGAAGGCAGTCTCCTCCACGTTGCAAAAAGGGTTTGATCGTCTGGATCTGCTGACTCGCGAAGAGTTCGACGCGCAGTTGGCCGCATTGGCGCGTGCAGAAGAAAGGATTGCTCATCTGGAAATGGAGATGGCGCGGCTTGAAGATGCGCTGACTCAGGTTGAATCTCAGCCCCGGCTTTAAAGAAAATTCCAGTGATTGAAGGAGGCGGACTGGTAATGCGAGCGACGGCCAGATGATCCGAACTTCTCTAGGTTAGAAAGGATGATTCTGCCGATTTAAATTCCCGCCTGAAGAATATTTCTGCACGCCGATAAGTAATCGCTTCAGTCAGATCGCTGACTTGAATTGCCTCGCGGCTATCGAAGTCAGCGATGGTTCTGGCGATTTTCAGAATCCGATGACAGGCACGGGCCGAGAGCTGCAGTTTTTCCATGGCCGTTTCCAATAATTTTTCTCCAACTGCATCCAATTGACAAAATTTTTCGATATCGGGATTGCTCATGTCACTGTTCAGCTTTCCACAACGTCTTTTCTGCAAAGCTCTGCATGACATGACGCGTTCCCTTGCGCGGGCGCTTTCAGATTCCTCCTTTTCTATTTCCGTTCTCTTATGATTCTGCCCCCCAAGCGATAATACCCGCAGTTCATCGTAGGCAAGCCTTGGTACTTCAACAATCAGATCTATCCGGTCCAGCAAAGGTCCCGAAATTTTTTCCAGATAGCGTTGTACTTTTTCTGGCGTGCAACGGCATCGCCCTTGCGGATCACCATGATATCCGCACTGACAAGGATTCATCGCCGCAACAAGCTGAAAATTCGCCGGCAATTGCAATCGATAATTGGCTCTGCTGATCGTGATTACTCCGGACTCCAACGGTTCCCGCAACACTTCTAATACACTGCGATTGAATTCCGGCAACTCATCCAAAAACAAAACGCCTCGATGAGCCAGCGTAATCTCACCTGGGGTGGCTTGGCTTCCACCACCAACCAAGGCGACACTGGTCGCGCTATGGTGAGGCGAGCGGAACACAGGTTCCAGCCAGCGTGCTGTATTAATAGGTTGTCTGGAGATGGATTTAATCGCCGCTGCCTCCAATGCTTCGTTTTCGTCCAGCGGTGGCAACAATGAAGAAAGACAGTTGGCCAGCATGGTCTTACCAGTGCCCGGCGGGCCCACAAAAAGAATGTTATGAGCAGCTGCGGCTGCAATCTGCAACGCGCGTTTGGCAGAGTGCTGACCTTTTATGTCGCTCAAATCCATGCTGGACGAAAGAGTCGTCGGCACTGCCGCTGTCTCATCGAATAAACAGGGCGACATCCCTTTGCCGCTCAACAGATGCTTGCAGACATCCAACAGATGCCCACCACTGAAAGCGCGAACACCGCGAACAAGACTCGCTTCAACTGCATTGGCCGCCGGCAATATTAATGTTCTGTTGCTGTCTTTTGCCGCCAACACCGCCGGCAGTATTCCATGAACTTGGCGCAGCGCACCGGTCAAGGCGAGTTCACCTAAAATTTCATAACCATCGAGTACGTCTGCGGGAATCTGTCCGGATGCCGCCAGGATGCTGATTGCTATGGCGAGATCAAACCTTCCTCCACTCTTTGGGAGATCCGCTGGGGCTAAGTTGATCGTGATACGCCGGGTAGGAAAATCCATGTTGGCATTGAGGATTGCGCTTCGAACCCGCTCTTTGCTTTCACGCACAGCCGCCTCGGGAAGGCCAACAATTGCGAGACTTGGCAGTCCATTAGACAAGTGAGTTTCAACGGTGACTAAGGGCGCATCGATGCCAACGTTGGCGCGGGTATCGACTATGGCTAACGACATGCATCCATCCATGGACGAGTAAGGAATCTTGGGAGGACTTCTGCGGCGTGATCAGAAGCTCCTTCTATTAATAGAACAGATAAGAGGGTTTAACAAGGAAGGGGGGTACGAGTGACGCGACTAACTCACCACAGTATTGCGTGTGATCACCGATTGAATGTGCTGATCAACAAAGTCCTCTTGTAGCAAGAGTGTCTTTAACTCGCTAAAAGCTACTGGCTTGCTGAAGAAGTAACCTTGAACCTGATCGCACTTGTTCAGACACAGGAACTCCACCTGCTCGGCAGTTTCAGCGCCCTCTGCAATAACTTGCATATTCAGGCTGTGCGCCAGATTGATGATCGCCTTCACGATAGTGGCGTCGTCCTCATTGGTAGTCACGCTGCTCACGAACGAGCGGTCAATCTTCAGAGTTGAAATGGGTAATCGCTGAATGTGCGCAAAGGACGAGTAGCCGGTACCAAAGTCATCAAGGGAGATATGAATCCCCAACTCGCTTAGTCGGCGCAGACTCTGATCCACCGCCTGTCCTTCGATCATCATCGTAGTTTCAGTCAGTTCAAATTCGAGCCGGCCTTCAGTGATATTCTGTTTGTTGAGAATATTGGCGACCGTCTGTACAAAGTTCTTGTCCTGAAATTGCTTAAAGGAGACGTTAACGGCCAGTTGTACATCGTGATGCCCCTTGCTAGTCAGCTCATTAAGATCCTTACAGGCCTGGTGAATGATCCAATAGCCCAGCGGCACAATCAAACCACTTTCTTCAGCAACTGCAATGAATTCGCCGGGGGGCAATAGACCCCGGGTGGGATGCCGCCAACGCACGAGTCCTT
>JBBSPQ010000189.1:0-5237 GCA_038258585.1 Pseudomonadales bacterium | reverse complement strand
GCGGCGCATGGCAATGAGTACCGCCGCCAGATTGGTTTGAGCGCGTGCCTGCCTGAAAATATCTTCGAGCCGCTGGAGCAACGTCAGCGCGTCGGTCAAATAGGCTAGCGCTTGCTCGTAAGCTTTTTGCTCCTGATAGCTCCGCCCAATAATCGTATACAGGCTCGCTTCGGTTGCCTGATCATCTCCACACAGATTCAGCGCGCGCTCGGCTATTGTGCGACAGGCTCTATAATTTCCGAGGACAAACTGCGCCTCACTCTGCACCACCAACCCCGGCAGCGACTCTGGCAAAGTCGCAAGTAATTCATGAGCTTCAGCACCGTTCCCCTGCTCTACCAAAATCCAAGCCTCGCGAAATAGGGCTTCGTGCAGGACATCATCATCCTGCGCGCGCATTGCATAGCGCTTTGTCTGTGCGATCAACGCCTGCGCCCGCTGGTATTCGCCTTGATATTTGGCAAGCACACTCCACTCCATAAAGGCACGTGATTGCTCGGCAAAATGACCGCTCCGGCCAGATTCCAGCGACACATTGTAAAAGACCTGTTGAGCGGCTTCCCATTCAGCCAGGCGGCGCAAACACACACCGTAAGCGATACGTATGTCGAACGCAATGCTATCGACTTGCCGCATATAGTCTTCGAAGATAATCCGCCATTTCGCCCAGTGACCACGCATCAGCCCGATTTTCCACATTCGTCGGATGACTTTGGCACGTTCCTCTAGAGGCATTTCGGGAAAACCTTTAATTAGAACCTGCTCAAAAATGTCCTGCGCGTCATTATCCTCATGAAGTTCGGCTAGCAGACGAGCAAAATATCCCCGAATATTCCCGTTTGTAAGATATGCCTGCTGGATATATTCGCGTGCTGCTGTAACCAGCACATAACCGTTATCCGCATCTCCTTCTATCAGGCCATGACGCAGCAGCAAACCTAGCGCTCGTGCCGAAATATCCCACAGGCTGGAAAGTTTCTCGGAATGTGTTGGTTGCACTAATAGCGCGAATGCACACCAGGCGATTTTTATGGGTTCATTGAACGCAGCAAACATTTGACCAAATAATCGCTCATGTATATCCAGGTTGAGCGCATCCCAGTTCATGCTGCTTTCCCACAATCCTGCCGCTAACCGCAGCGCAAGTGGATTTCCACCAATATGTCGATAAAGGTCGCGCGCGACCTGCCGCGTGTGTTCCGAATCAGTATTAGCGTGTAGGCGTAAAGCTTCGTTGATGAGCTGATTCGCAGCCCCAGAATCGATCTCTGGAAGCGGCAGATGCGCCTCGATTCCCTCGATTGGAGCATAAACGCGATTGATCAGGATCACTGCTGCCGCGCCAAGATCGCGCAGAAGACCGTTCAGTGCCGCGCGATCCACATTAAGGAAATCGAGACCGTCCAAAACGACGACAACTCGATACAGCAGCAGATAGTCCCGCAGACTGATTTCGCCACCCTCGCGCAAAAGCTGCTCAGTCATTTGCTCTCGCACAAATTGCGCGGAGATCGGTTCATCCAGCCACACCAGATGATCGAGACGATCAGCATCAATCTGCCGGCGCAGAAGTTCTTGCACAAACACGCTCTTACCGACACCTAATGTTCCCGTGATCAGGATATGACAGGGTGACAGAGTCGCGAGTAGATTTTCTGTCTTTTCCAGGAATTCTTGCCGTCCGATCAGCCTAATCGGCACGCTGTAGGGCAGCCTCGCATATAAACGCCGCTCGACCTGCACCCGGCGCGCTGCTTGCTCCTGATGAATCAGCCGCTGCGACAGTATGTCGATACCATCGTCGTGATAACGTGTCACCGTGCGTGAATTCACCGTGAGCAGTTGCGCCAATTCTTCAATCGCGATGCCCAAATCAGATCGAACATAGCGATAATACAAAGTGCTCCACACCAGCAGATTATGCTTACCAATTTTGGTTAGTTCAGCGACTTCCTGGCGAATTTGATCATTTCGTGTCCGTTCCCCAGGTGGAGTTAATCCGAATAAATCGCATTGCTCATGGAGCGCAGTGATAATCTCCCCAATCAGAAGTTCCTGGACGGCAAACGTGCGTTTCTCATCGCTTTCAGGCATCTCTGGGGTAGTGAGGAGTAAATCAACCAGCAGAAGATGCTGCAACCCATCTGCTGCTGGCTTACGAGTGGTATGGATTACGGAGGAAAGTGCCGCGCTGACATCTTCGCGGCTGATATATGGGACGATCATCTCTCGCCGATGCGAAAGACCACCCGCGCTGACGCGGATTCAGACGGTTCGATCATTCCTGAGCGCGATCCTTAAGCGCCTGCCGAATTTCTCGGTCGCTATCACGCTTGGCAAGATCGGCTCGCTTATCGTACTGCTTCTTGCCCTTTGCCAGAGCAATTTCAACCTTCGCCCTACCCCGCTGCAAAAAGACCATCGTCGCCACAACCGTGTAACCTCGCTCACGGATTTTGCTAATGATCTGTGCAATTTCCTTTTTATGCAACAGCAGCTTGCGCGGGCGCAGCGGATCGACGTAGCCGAAGATACCCGCCTGTTCGTAGGGTGAAATATGAACGCCCATCAGCCACAATTCACCATCGCGTTCCTGTACAAATCCTTCCTGCAAATTGATGCGATTGGCGCGGATCGACTTGATTTCTGCTCCTTGCAGCACCAATCCAGCATGGAAAGATTTTTCCAGATGATAATCGTAGCTGGCTCGCCGGTTGCGAGCGATGACTTTAATGCCTTCAGTGTTTGTCATTGGGGTTCAACCCCTTTCGTGTGTTCAGTGTCGTTGATAAGAGGCATCAGGACGCTGCCTCCATAGTGACCGTCGCCTCTGGAGCCACCGCATCCGATCCCAATTTTTGCTGAAGATAGCGCACGGCCTCACCAAGTTCGACATCGCGCCCCTGTGCATCCGGGACGAGTGCAATATCAGGTTGTAGTCCAACCTGATCAAGCGCGTGATGTTTCGGAGTCAACCACGCGGCGGCAGTAATGTGCAGCGATGATCCATCAGAAAGTGGGTAAATCTGCTGCACAGTTCCCTTGCCATATGTCTTCTGACCAATCAGGATACCGCGCTGATCATCTTGCAGCGCTCCCGCGACCAGTTCCGCGCCGCTGGCAGTATGATCATTCACCAGCACAGTCAGCGGCAGAGAAGTCATCAAGGCATCTGCTTGCGCATTGAAAGCTTGCTCTCCATCTTTGGCGTCCTCGAACGCTAGCGGGCCACTGCCGATAAAAGCGTTGGCAACCTCTACCGATTCTTGCAGCAGACCGCCAGCATTATTGCGAAGATCAAGCACAAGCGCCTGTACATGCTTCGCGTCTAAATCCTGAAGTGCCGTCTTGAGTTCATCAGGCGTGCGTCCCGTAAACAGCGATACCTGCACATAGCCAATCGATAAGTCTTCTGCCAGTACATGCCACGTCACGGACGGCACATTGATGGCGGCAAACGGGATAAATACCGTCAAATCATTTCCGCCTGCGACATGAGAAACGGTAAGCTGGACGCCGCTGCCTTCCTTCACTTCGCCGCGCATCATCTGATCGATAGCATCCTGCGCCGTGCCGGGGTCAAGCGCTGTTCCATTAATTGCAAACAGCAGGTCACCGTCGGCAATTCCAGCTTTGCTGGCGGGGCTGTCATTGTAGGGATACAGTTCAATTTCACCTTTCTCATTCCGCTTAATCTGCACACCAATTCCGCCATAAGTTCCTGCCAGTGCATCCGACTCACTCGCGGCAACCGGGGGATCGATAAAAAAGGTGAAGCGATCATTGAGCGACGACAGCATTCCGCGAATCGCTGCGTACTCGCGCTGGGCAGTAGTTGGCTGATCGCGCAAAAAATGCCGATCGATTAGTCCTTGCACTTCGTCGAGTAACGGGTAGCCATCTCCACTTGCTGCCGCAACGGAAGCAGGCAAATGGACAACATCGCGGGCGAAGAATCCTGCGCCAAAAATCAGCGCCATCAGCACCCCTATCCCTACTCCCATCAACAGCGACCTTCCGATGTCGCGTGCAGTTTGTTTTTGCATCATTCTCGATTTCAAGCTTATGATAAATGAGAAGCTAAATTTTAACATTCCCTATGGTAAACCCAAAGACCCGGTTAGGTTTTTATGAAACAGAAGCAGGCAACTCCACTCGTATTGGTCGCGGATGATGAAATCAATACCACCATCATGTTACAGCACATCTTCGAACGGGATGGTTATCGCGTCGAGCGTGTGAACGACGGTTATTCGGCGGTCGAAACAGCCAAGCGCATTCTGCCGGATCTGATCTTACTCGACATCCGAATGCCTCGGCTAGACGGTTTTGAAGTTCTGCGCCTGCTGCGTGACGATAAGCAGACTGCGAATATTCCAACCATCGTCATTACTGCGAACGCCAACGCCCCTGCCGATGTCGAACGGGGTTTGAACCTCGGCGCGGACGACTATCTCCCTAAACCGTTTGCGCCTCAGGAACTTCTCGCCCGTGCGCGCAGCAAAATCCGCGCCCGGCAGCTTGAAGACGCACTGCATCGGCGTACTCAGCAGCTTGAAGCACTGCTCCACGTCAGCGAACGTCTGAATCAGCACCTTGAGCAGCGTGATTTACTTGACCTGATCGTAGATTTAACACTTGAGTTGCTTCCCGGTGACGTGACCCTCATTCATCTTTTCGACAACCAGACAAAAGTGATTGATGCGCGCGTCAGGGGTCGAAACGGGGCAGCCGAGGTTGTGCTCGATTCAAATTTCATCGCCCGTGCGCTGGAAGCAGGCGAAGCATTTTTGTGGAGGGAAGGTCAGCTTCCCCTCGTAGGTTTTCTCAGTGGCATGACCTGTACGCTTCAGCACGGCGAACATTTGATGGGCCTTCTCACGCTCTTAAGCGCCGAGAATGTCTTCGATGAAAATCATTTTCGCCTGTTTACCGGCATTGGGCGACAGGCTGCCCTTGCGCTGCGCAACGCTCAGCTTTATCAGTTGCAGGCGAACTATGCGCTCGACCTTGAAGATCGCGTCGCTGAACGAACCAAAGAACTCCAATCCGCACAGCAGCTCCTGATCCGCTCCGAGAAACTTGCATCGATAGGTCATCTGGCAGCGAGCATCGCCCACGAGATCAACAATCCGCTGATGCCGATTGGTCTCCTGCTCGAGCGGTTGGTGGATGAACTCAAGGAAAGCAACGCGCAGATTGATTTCCAGGAAATCGAGATGATTCAGGAGCATGTC
>JBBSPQ010000188.1:0-5260 GCA_038258585.1 Pseudomonadales bacterium | reverse complement strand
TTGGAGGAGGTGCAACAGGGTCAGGAGCGCATGGTCCTGGATACCATGCAGATCGCCATTCCGGCGATACGCGATCGCGCCCGTTATATGCTCAGAGGACTTCTCAATGAACCACTCCATCTCGATGGTACCCCTATCGAGTTAGCGCGGGCCGTGAAAGCGGCCGCGCAGGCTTACGAATTGAGTCTCGATCTTCAGGGGGATGCGACCGTTACGATCTCCGAAAAGTCTTTGCATAATATTCTAGATAATTTGCTGGGCAATTATGCGTGGCAGTTCCGCAAGAAAAATCACAAGGGTACGTTATTGTCGGTACGAATTACGGAAGGCAACAGCGAAGCTATCCTGACAATGCAGGATGATGAAGGTAAACCGTTCGGACATCCGGAACGACTCTTCGAACCTTTCTGGAGTGAACACGGCGGTGGAGCTCGCGGGGTGGGGTTGTATCAGGCCAGGCAATTGGCGGTGGGAATGGGGGGAAGTCTGGTGGCGGAGGCGCTGCCGGGGAGGCCGCTTCAGTTCATTCTAAAACTACCTGAACTTTCTTGAGTAATTGCAATAAAAGAAGGCCCCGAAGGGCCTTCAGTTCTATCAATCTGCACAGGAATTACGATTAGATTGACACGCACATCGCGTAAGTAATGTCTTCAGCATAGGGTGCTGCTGCCGGTGTTGCCGCTGCTGGATTGGCCGTTGTGACAGAGCGGACGCGCCCTGTCTCATTTGCGCCATCATCCAGGCGGGTGTCTATCGTTTGTGCTGCGCTTCCTGGTACGTTGTTGAAGCAAAGCTTGGCGACGCCAATTGGAACCCCATTGGCCGCCAAGCCAGTCACGGTGATACCACCACCCCAAGGGGAGACAGGGGTAGTGCCAGCTCCAACGGCGCTTGGGTCTCCATTAATGAAACCAGCGGCACGCAGATGCTGCCAAAATCCTAGAGCCTCCAAGGTTGGGGTAGTGTAGAAGGTTCCCCCAGTTATGGCCGGACCAGTATTTATCGCACCGCTCAGATTACCAGCTACTGTAGGACCTGTTGCTGCTACCCACACGCCACCGCGCCCCTGCAAAGCTACTAAGTTCCCATCATCACCAGGCAGGCGGCCATAGCGATCCTGATACCCAGTCACTGCGGCGCTGATGCCATTAATCTCATTGATCATGCTTCGAACTCTGGAGTTCTGAATCAACTGCTGACCCTGAAGCACACCGCCCAATAACAGGCCGATGATAACCAGTACAATTGCAATCTCGATCAGCGTAAAACCTTGCTGACCTTTCATCATGTTTGTCTTCATAACACACCTTTAAAAATAATTAAGTGAACGCGAGTGTTGCGTTGCTGTAGAGCAATATTTACTCCAATACTCAGTTTGCGAGCATAGTTTAAGTAGACGGCAGGCATGCCACAAGATGTAGGTTTTTTTTACAGATTTTAATGACTTACGTGATGTTATGAGACCCGCTTCACACTTGCCCTTAATCTGCTGCAAGGTGGGCCGGGTCAGACTGCAGAGCCAATGTCAGAGCTGGCGTACTGGTCTTTTGTCCTCTTGGAACCTTTATCACTTTGACATATCCTGTTGGGCGAGAGGAAAGTTAGCAATATTGCCCAAATCGGAGTGTAGCTCAGCTTGGTAGAGTGCTACGTTCGGGACGTAGATGCCGGAGGTTCAAATCCTCTCACTCCGACCATTTACAATTTGATGAGCCTAGCAGGACGCTAGTCATTGGCGATGAAACCTCGCATGCGGGGCTTTTTTTCGGCTTTAAGAACAGTGTTTCACTTGGATTATCGGCGCGGGATAGACTATTATCCGCCCCAATCAGCGTATGCAGGCACAACCCTCACCGCGCGGGTGTAGTTCAATGGTAGAACGAAAGCTTCCCAAGCTTTAGACGTGGGTTCGATTCCCACTATCCGCTCCAATTTCCTCGATCTCCTTCTTTATTTTCTCCTCTTCATTGAACCAGATTTCGGCTCGATAGGGTCTATTAGTTGGGTACACTACCAACTTGGAAATCAAACCCAATTAATCATGGAGCAATTGACATGCGAACAAGAATTCAAAAAACCATCATCCTTCTGTGCGGTCTGATGGTCTCTGCTATGGCGCTGGCGCAGGCGCCAGCAACCCCCGAGAGAGCAATGACCTACGAGATGGCCGTAAAAGCAATGGATGCTGCCGAAGCTGAAGCGCACGCCAACAACTGGACTCTCACCATTGTAGTGGCCGATGCCGAAGGAATTCCGGTGCTGTTGCGGCGTATGAACGGCGCTTCGTCACGCTCCTATGAAATTGCCATGGGTAAGGCGCGGACAGTGGTTGCGACAGGAATGACCTCTGGCGAATACGGTACAAAGCTGGCGGCAGGGGAGATCAAGGCCATCGAGAATGGCATCACCTTTGCGGGGGGTGTGCCGGTGATGCACAATGGGGTGCTGATTGGCGCGGTTACGGCGAGTGGGGCGCGTGGCATAGAAGATGAACAAGTGTCCAAGGCAGGTGCGGCAGCGATCGACGATTAAGTTTTTGCGCATTCAATCTTAAAGTGAATATCACCTGCATTCTCGTCCTGATCCGAGTTGTCGTATCAGGGTCAGGACGAGAAGTTCTTTCCCTATTTCTCTTCGCACAAACCTTTGAACAATTCAAAATAAGTCGGAAATGTTTTTGACGTGCAACCCGGATCATTAATCGTGATGGGGCTGTCGCCAAAAGCTGCTAACGAAAAGCACATAGCCATACGATGGTCGTTATACGTATCGATTGCCGCAGACTGAATTTTTGCCGGTGGGTTGATTACAATATAGTCCTCGCCTTCTTCTACTTCGGCACCGACTTTGCGAAGCTCCGTGGCCATCGCCGTCAGTCTGTCGGTTTCCTTGACGCGCCAGTTGGCGATATTGCGAATGGCGGTTTCTCCTTCGGCAAACAATGCTGCCGTCGCAATGGTCATGGCTGCATCCGGGATGTGATTCAGATCCACATCGACGCCGAACAGTTCATCTCGGCTGACTTCCACCCATGTTTTCCCCCACACCACTTTTGCGCCCATATGCTCCAGTACTTCGGCGAATTGGGCGTCACCTTGAACACTTTCCGAGCCGACACCGTGTACGCGTACCTTGCCACCGGCAATGGCGGCAGCGGCGAGGAAGTACGAGGCCGAGGATGCATCGCCTTCCACCATGATGTCGCCAGGGGAGACGTACCGTTGACCAGCTTTAATCAGGAAGCGCTCGAAATCCTCGTTCTCCACGTCAACGCCAAACCTTGCCATAACATCAAGGGTAATGACGATGTAGGGTTTGGATACTAGGTCGCCGTCGATGACGATTTCCAGATCACTGTCGCAGAAGGGTGCCGCCATTAACATGGCGGTAAGGAACTGGCTGGAGATATTACCCTTGATGCTGACTTTTCCGCCTTTGATGCCGCGGGCGGTGATTTTAAGTGGTGGAAAATTCTCAGTGCCAAGGTATTCAATTTCGGCACCACAGGCGCGCAGACAATCCACCAAGTCTCCAATAGGCCGTTCGCACATGCGCGGCTCGCCGGTGAGGGTAAATTCACCTGTGCCTGCACAGAGCGCAGCACAGAGCGGACGCATGGCGGTGCCGGCGTTGCCTAAAAACAGTTCCAGTGCACTCTCGTAATTTAACGGACCGTCATTGCCTTGCACTGTGCATTCAGTCTTGTTGTCATTAAGGGCAACACTCACGCCCAGCGCCTTCAACGCATTAAGCATATGACGGACATCGTCACTGTCCAGCAGGTTGCTGATACGGGTTTCACCGCTGGCCAGAGCGGCGAGCAGCAGAATGCGATTGGAAAGGCTTTTTGAGCCGGGCAGGGTGACCTCTCCGCTAATGGATTTGAGAGGATTCAGAGTCAGGGAGTTCATGGCGCCTTTTGTACTTCTATACTATTCGGGTTACAGGTGGCGCGATTATAGCTGGATTTGTGTTGCCAGTCGCGCTGTTGAGCAGGCGCAGAAATCTGGTCGAGATCCTCTCAGAATGCGCCTGCGGCTCCAGGAAACACCACTGGACTCTGCTCGCCGCTGGCCGAGATGCTGGAAACGCCGAAGAAATAATTGTCGATGACCACGTTCTGTAAAGTGAACTCTTCGACATCGCCGGTGGTGCGGAAGTTAGTCCACTGTGGCTCGGTGGTCAGGCGCCAATGCACACGATAGCCCACTGCGCCGGGAACTTTGCTCCACTTCAACGTAGTGTTGGGGCTCACCTGTCCGCTGATCGAAACGTTCTGGGGAGGGGCAGGGGCCCAGGCGAGTGAGGCGAGAGTCACTGCATTAAGTGCGGTCAGTTTCGCGGCATAGTCAAAGTCCACATGCTCAATCACGTCGCCATAGGCGATGTCGTTCTCGACCCGAATGTCCTGATGTTGCCAGTTGTAATTCTCATTGGTTTCCATGATTCGCACGGCTGGCAGCCCTACTTCACTGAACGGCCGATGATGGCCGCCGCGACCGAAACGATCGAGTCGATAGACCATCATGACATCCAGATTGGGAACGTAGAGTTCAGCCATGATGTCGATGTAACGCGCCAGATTGCGCGCGGCAGAATCAATCTCTCCGCCCTGAAAGCGACGTTGGTTGGCTTCTTCCGCAGTTTCCACATAACGGGTGCCCTCGGAGAATACGCGCGCGGTGGTGTTGTTGGTTACGCCGGTAATGCCATGGATGTTGCCGATCATGTCGTTATTGATGACGGCTTTAATGTCCCAGCTATTTTCAAGCGCGTAGGCGGCGACAATAGCGCCACCGTTTAGTCCCTGTTCTTCACCGGATAGCCCTGAGTAGATTATCGAGCCGGAAAAACTGTATTGAGTCAGAACGCGTGCCGCTTCCAGTACGCCGGCCATGCCGGAGGCATTGTCGTTGGCGCCGGGAGAGTCATCGGTGAAATTCATGGGATCACTAACCCGTGTGTCAATATCGCCACTCATCATGGCGAAGCGATTTGGCTCAACAGTGCCACGCTGAATCGCTATCACGTTGACTATTTCAACCGGGTCGGGGATGCGACTGGTGCCGGAGACAACATCACTGATAAGCATGACCTCAAGACAACCACCGCACGCCGCGGAGATAGTGTCGAATTCGGCCTTGATCCAGCGTCTTGCTGCACCAATACCGCGCGTTTCTGATTCGGTTTCCGATAGCGTGTGGCGCGTGCCAAAGCCGGTCAGAATTACGATATCACGTTGAATTCTGGCCGCCGACGG
>JBBSPQ010000187.1:0-5273 GCA_038258585.1 Pseudomonadales bacterium | reverse complement strand
CTGGGGGTGTCTGTTGGGGGTGTTCCGGCGGGTCGGGCGCCTTGGTGGGCGTCCGCCGCGCCTGCACTTGTATGTGCGTCTTTTGGCGTCTCCAGAACTCCTCCATCCGGCAGCCAATGCGACCTACGAAGAACAAACTAAGTGAGGGTGAGGGATTCTGGAAAAGTATATGTTTCAGTTGCCGCGCCGAATAACGCCAACGCTGATTCCTTCAATAGTGAACTGCTGAGTTCGCAAATCCACTTCGATAGGATCAAAATCATCGTTCTCAGCAATGAGCTGCAGTGAAGACTTATTGCGGCCTCTTAAGAGTCGTTTCACCGTGACGTCTTCATCAATCCGCGCCACGATGATATCACCATCGTTAGCCTCAGACGTTTTATGCACGGCGAGCAGATCCCCATCGTTGATGCCGATCTTGATCATGCTATTGCCTTTTACGGTCAACAGATAATCGGCGCTGGGACGGAAAAAATTCGGCGGGATGTCGCAATAATCGTCTATGGATTCGATCGCCAGAATCGGACTGCCTGCCGCTACCTGACCCACAATAGGAAGTCCAACATGTTCGGGGGTGGGTAAGCGAATGCCGCGTGACGTGCCGGGCACCATTTGGATAGCCTGCTTTTTTTCCAGCGCCCGCAAATGCTCTTCCGCCGCATTAGGCGATTTGAAACCCATTTTTTTCGCGATTTCCGAACGAGTAGGGGGAAAACCCGTCTCCTGCTGGTAATCCTTTATATACGCGAGAATTTCGGCCTGACGTGGGGTAAGGTTGATCATAGTGTCACCGTCTGCGTGAGGATTGATGGGCTGTAAGTATATACAGTTGTTTCATGATGACAAGTGCTTTACTCGCTTTCCTCGAATTTGTGATAATCCGGCGTCTCTTGCGGCAGCGTGGAATTTGAGCCGTCTTTTTTTGCAATCATTTTGGCCTGGAGGCCTCAATTCTAGCCATGTCCTCATCCACTCTGGAAAAAAGTTACGATAGCGCCTTTGGTGTCCTCATGCTGGATTTGACGGGGATGGAGCTTATGCCGGAAGAGTGTGAGCTACTGCGCTCACCTCAAGTTGGAGGCGTCATCCTGTTTGCCCGTAATTACGCCAACCCGTCGCAACTGCTGCAACTGACGACAGCAATACGCGAGTGTAGACCCGACATATTAATTGCGGTCGATCAGGAAGGGGGGGCGGTTCAACGCCTGCAGACTGGATTTACACTTTTGCCTCCAATGCTGCGTTTTTCTGAGGTCTGGGACAATGATCCCGATTTGGCGCTGACACAAGCAAGGCAGTGCGGATGGTTAATGGCAGCAGAAGTACTCACCTCTGGCATAGATTTCAGTTTTGCGCCTGTGCTCGACCTTCATACCGGGCTGAGCAAAGTCATTGGTAACCGAGCCTTTGCGAAAGAACCACAGCTTGTCGTTGCATTGGCGAGCGCCTTTATGGACGGTATGCATGAGGCAGGAATGGCAACCACTGGCAAGCACTTTCCGGGACACGGCAACGTCGCGGCTGACTCCCACACCGCCATTCCAGTAGACACCAGAACACTGACCGAAATCTCCGCGCAGGATCTTCAACCATTCGCGAAGTGTATTAACCACCTAGATGCGGTGATGCCGGCTCATGTGATCTATGAGGCAGTCGACAGTCGCTGTGCTGGGTTTTCCCATTACTGGCTTCAGACTGTGCTGCGCGGCGAGTTGAAATTTGATGGAGTGATTTTCAGTGATGATCTGGTGATGGCCGGAGCCGCAGCGGCAGGTGGCATTGAACAACGTATTGACGCGGCGCTGGGCGCGGGTTGCGACATGGTTTTGGTATGTAATGACCGCGCGATGGCGCTGCAAGCACTGGCGCATCTGAATCGTTCCGAGACGGCAGGCAATCCGCGTCTGCGCCGCATGCGCCGCAGACAGCATTGGGACGCTTCCACTCTGCATGGCAGTGAGCAGTGGCTTGCTGCTCGCGACACGATAGCGATGTTAAACGGTGAGTCCGCATGATTGTGGAGGCCGCACAGGTACTCAAAGAGGCTCGCTGTCTGTACACCCTGAAGCAGGTCGATGAAGCGATCACAAAGATGGCTGCAAAGATCACGGCGGAATTGAGCGACAGCAATCCTGTCGTGCTTTGCGTCATGAACGGGGGGCTGGTGGTGACGGGGAAGCTGGTAACGCAACTCGACTTTCCTCTTCAGCTCGATTATCTGCATGCCAGCCGTTATCGGGGAAAACTCAGTGGCAGTGAGCTGCAGTGGAAGGCACATCCGTCAATCGCTTTGCAATCCAGAACGATTTTGATCGTAGACGACATTCTGGATGAAGGGAATACATTGGTCGGAATCAAGGATTTCTGTCTTGAGCAAGGTGCAGCGCGAGTCTGCAGTGCCGTTCTGATTGATAAGAATCATAACCGTCGACATGTGGAAATTCCGCGCGCCGATTTTACCGCACTGGACGCGCCAGACAGTTATTTATTCGGCTGTGGCATGGATTATAAAGGGTATCTGCGGAATGTTGCTGGCATCTATGCTGTGGCGGGAACGTAATTTATTCGACTTATTTCAATTGGCGCTATCTGACTTAGTTTTTGGCTTGCTGTCTTGCCCACAACAGAAAGTCTTCTCCTGAACCTTCGAACACAATCTTGTCCTTCCGCTTAGAAAGTTGATACGCATACATGGGGTCGTAGTAGTACGTCAGCAGTTTGCTGATCCACAGACTGTGCGCATCGGTCTGCCCAGTTTCGTTTTGAATCCTGATTGCTTCCTGCATATCGGCGTGCACTTCTGCATAACGATCGCCCCCTAAGCGCCGTTGAATGCGGGAAAGACTATCCAGCAGATAGGTCGAAAACTGCGTGAAGGCTCGCTCAGGTTCGTGAAGAGTGAAGGTGTGCAGATTGTCACAGATGTAATCGTTCAGGATGGTGCGGGTTCTGGTCTCGAGCGGTTCGCGCACCAGCGCCATCGGCGCGAGTTTCATCGTCTTGTACAGGCTGTGAGGCACAGACAGCGAACCAATCGCCTGACTCTCATCTTCGATAAAAAGCGGTGCCGATTCGTCAGCATGCTGTTTCAGCAGTTGGACGGCTAGATCGTTTTCGAAGTTGATCTGGGTAGGCTGTCCGGCTAACTGCGTGCCAAATGCAGAGCCGCGATGGCCCGCCAGTCCTTCCAGATCAATTGCATCGTCCAGACGTTTCAGCAATGCGGTTTTTCCCGATCCGGTTGGGCCTGCCAGCACAACAAAGTGACGCAATTCTGAGTCGCGGTCTATTTTATCGATCAAAAATTGTCGCAACGCCTTGTAGCCACCAGGGACGCGCGGGCATTCCACTCCTGCCTCGGATAACCATTCCTGCACGATCTGCGAACGCAATCCTCCCCGGAAGCAATACAACCATCCGGCAGGGTTTTGTTGATACCACTGCTGCCAACTTTTCACACGTTCTTCTTTGGTGCTGTCATTGACCAGCAGATGACCCAATTCAATTGCGGCTTCTTGCCCCGACTGCTTATACGTTGCGCCAATGCGCTGGCGTTCTGAATCGGTGAGAAGAGGATGATTGCTTGCTTGTGAGAACGCTCCCTTCAGAAATTCGACAGGAGCGCGCACGTCGAGAAGCGGAATCTCCTGGTTAAAAAGATTGAAGTACAGTTGTTCGTTGTCGTGTCGCGAATGTGTCATTGGGCTAACGTGTCAAGGCAGACATTGATGTGTCCATTTGGTTGCTGAGGTTCAAGCTCTATGGAGAGTGGTCGATATATCACGAATGCAAGCAGCGCGACAAGGAAAAGTCGCGACATGTCTATAGCAGTCGTTACACGTTTGGAGACCGCCGATGGCGTCTGATCAACCCACTACGGTGGTCGCAGTGAATGAGCAACAAATAGTGCGTTGGTGGTCCCCCTTGGGCATCCATGGGCGACGCATCATGCTGAGCGCAATTCCATTTGCCGTTGTTGTGGCGCTGTGGTTTTTTCTGATCGATCCGGTGTTTGTTTCTCATGCGTTGGTTGAGGTGAAGAGACCTGACACAGATCGGCCAGCAGGCGATGAAAATGACCTGCGAGTACTCATGGGCACACAGCGCGAAATTGTAGCGTCATCCACTGTGGCCGGGGCTTTGCGAGAGAATTTCGTGGTGGAGGTAGTCCCTGATACTCACTTGCTGGCGATTCATTATCAGGCTCCAGACCCGGCTGGCGCTCGCGACGGTGCGAACACCGTCGCCCAGGCATATGTCGACTACGCAGCCAATACTCAATTGGCTGAAATCGAAAGAGCTGCCTCACTCATGGTTCAGAAACTAGAGGGAGTGAAGATTGCGGCCAGCACTGCTTACAATATTCAAAACAGCGACAGGGTTCAAAACAGTGAGCGAGGCCAGAATAATGACCGTCTGCAGAGTACTCTTAAGAACCACTCCTCGCAGGATCGAGGCGCCGGTGATGCATCTGCAATCGGTCTGTTAGAAATGATTCCCCCGCTTTACCCTGGTGCGCGTGAATTGGACAGGATGCCGATACCTGATCTGGCCGGTGGAGAGCTGATCAGTAATCTGGTCGAGACGAGCTTAGTGCGTCAGGTTGTGGAAAGTTACGATGCGTCGGTGACCCGTATGGTAAGCGCAAAGATTCTGGATCCGGCGTCTTTGCCTCTTGAACCTGAGAAACGGAATTATTCATTGTGGATACTTCTGAGCTATCTCAGTGCCGCTTTCGTGTTTGCAGGTGTGTTGGTTGCCCGGTTTCACTGGCGGAGTACTGTCGATTTACCGCAGGATGTACAGCAAAGCCTGGGGTTGCATTGTCTTGGCACGGTGCCGTTAATGGCAGAAATGCCTGAAGACGCATGCAGCGATCAGGGCACATTCCCTTCGGCTTTACGTACGATAAGTACGGAATTGCGCCTGCTGCGCCCGCCCCAGAACCTGCTTGAACAGTTTCCGAAGGGCCGCATCATACTGGTCACATCGGGACATGCGGGCGAAGGAAAATCCACAGTAGCGTTTAGTCTTGCAGCGACACTCGGGCGTCTGGAAAGAGTGCTGTTGATTGACGCCGATATGCGCCGTGCCAGAACCTGTTTTGGGATGGCGGCTGGCGCGCCAGGATTGTCACACTTGACTGCCGGGGCTGCTCAGATGCGGGACTGCATTCACCGAGTTGCGAGCAAAAATATTGATGTCATCCCGACTGGAGTGCTGCCACCCAATCCACAGGAATTGCTGGCTAGCAAGCGATTGCAGCGGATTCT
>JBBSPQ010000186.1:0-5296 GCA_038258585.1 Pseudomonadales bacterium | reverse complement strand
GATAAGGAGCTCGTCGATAGTATGCTGCTCGCAGGTGGCGTTCCGGTTTGGGATCGCAATCGACCCTCGATTTTGCTCTGGTTATCAGTGCAAGGGGCAGACGGACAACGGGAGTTACTTGCTTCGGACTCCGATCATCCAGCATTAGTTGCGGCGCGCGAATTCGCCCGCGAACGAGGCGTGCCGATACTGGTGCCGGTGATGGATTTTGAGGATCGGCGCAATCTCTCCAATGATGTCGCCTGGAGTCTGGACGAGGAGGCTATTCGCCGGGCAAGTGCGCGTTATGGGGCTGACAGTATTTTGAGTGGTCGTGTGCTGCTTTCTCCTGCTGGCGATCTTGTCGGTCTGTGGCAGTTTCTGTTCCGCGATAAGGTTGACGTGTTCGACAGTTTTGAAAAGGATTTGCCCACGTATATGCGTGGCGCGCTAAATCGTGTGTCGGGAGAGCTGGCAAACCACTTCGCGATTGAGCGCAATGGACAAACCGCCAACAGTCGAGTGACGCTGCGTGTGGAAGGTATTAATGATGCCGCGTCCTATGTCGCATTGCTTGCCTATATTCAAGAGCTGGCAGTGGTGGATAATGTGGCGACGTCGTTATTGGATGGCACTAATATTGAATTGGATGTCGGTCTATCCGGTAGCACGTATCTGTTCGCTGAATTTATCAGTCTGGGGCGCGATCTGGTTCCGGTTGATCCTGTGCTGGGAACGCCTCTCGCGACTGACTCTTCTGATCCTCTCACTTCCCCGGTTTCCGAATCGCAAAATTCTGTATTGAACTATCGTTGGGTACGCTGATGACGCAGACCCTTACTCGGCAATTACCGCTGAAGGTAATGCTCGATGATTCCGCCACTTTCGAAAATTTTCTCGTGTCCTCCGCCAATCGTCAGGCCTGCAATTATCTGAACTCCGAAGCGAACGCTTCACTTGAACAGTTCACCTTCCTTTGGGGCAATAAAGGTGTCGGGTGTACACACTTATTGCAGGCTACGTGTCATCGAGAAGATGCGCGGCAGCATAGTGTTTTCTACGTCCCTCTGAATAACCATCATGAATTCAGTCCGGAGATTTTTGTCGGTCTGGAATCATTGAGTCTTGTTTGTATTGATGATGTGGATTCCATCGCAGGAAATACAGAATGGGAATACGCGTTGTTTTCGCTGTTTAATCGCTTGCGCGAAAGTGGCACTCGACTTTTAATCGCTGCGCATACCAGCCCGCGTAGTTTGCAGATCAATCTTGCGGATTTACTATCGCGCTTACAATCGGGTGTCGTTTTCCAGATTCATAGTTTGGATGATACGGACAAAATTGCAGCCTTACAGTTGCGAGCGACACATCGTGGATTTGAAATTACCGAAGAGGTGGCGAGCTACGTGCTGCAACGCAGCGATCGTGGCATGGAGAGTTTGTTCGATCTGCTTGAACGGCTGGATCAACACTCCCTGGAAACGAAACGCCGCATCACAATTCCGCTTGTGCGAGAGTTGATGGGATGGCACGTCAATAAGTAGTCGCTTCTATTAAATTGTCACAATGACGTTTTGTAGAAATTCCGATAGGCGCGAATGTAAACCACCAGAGCGCAGAAAAGAATTGAAAGCAAAACCGTGACGATTATTCCGTAAATTCTCGCCTGCTCAATAAACGCAGTCTGCACGCCCCAGATAAAATACAACAGCACCACGAATGACAGCCACGCGTAGGTGCGAAGGTGTCGCTTTCGCAAACCCGGAATGAAGATGAGAAGCGGCACCATTTTTATAACCCACAGAACTGCAACGGCAGTGATATTGCCGCCATTGGGAATCTGCCAGAGACTGTAAAGCGTCAGCGTCGCCAGCAGCGCGTAAAAACTGATGTTGGTAGCAACGCGTGAATTTTCGATTGCTGTTGGTGGCGTTGCTGATGGTGCTGGATTTTCAGAGATCATTCGGATTCCAAAAGAGTTTCTATTGCACTGATCGAGTGTCAGGCCATCAGCTTTCTTGCCAGAGTGGCGACACGTTTGCCCAAGGCGATACACAAGGCGCTTTCACTGCTGTCTACCTTACGATCGCTGTTCTGACCCGCGAGATGACTGGCGCCGTAGGGCGTTCCACCACTTTCAGTCTCCATCAAAAGTGCTTCACTGTAAGGCAATCCGCAAAACACCATGCCGTGATGTAATAGCGGATTGAGCATGCTCAACAGCGTGCTTTCCTGACCGCCGTGCAGGCTTGATGTTGATGTGAAGGCGGCAGCAGGTTTGTCTATCAATGCACCTGAGAGCCACAACGCGCTGGTGCCGTCGATAAAATATTTGAGGGCAGCGGCCATGTTGCCGAAGCGAGTAGGGCTGCCGAGAACAAGTCCGGAACAGCGGCGCAGGTCGTCCTCAGTGCAATAAACAGCCCCATTGGCGGGAATGTCAAATTCGACAGCCTCACACACAGTGGAGACCGAAGGCACAGTCCGCAGCCTTGCCTCCATGCCTGCGTGAGCCTGTTCGATGCCGCGGCCGATTAATTTCGCCATTGTTTCAGTGGCACCGTTACGACTGTAGTACAAGACGAGTACGTACGGTGTTTGTGAGGATGTGCTCATGGACAGTTCCTGATAGTGGACTAGTATTGTAACCGCTATCGCTTCGGCAAATCAGTCGAATCTTCAGAATCCTCAATGGCGGCGTGAGGCGGGTTGCCAGTCAAATCGCTGAACCGCAATTCTCCCATCTCCTCTTCAAGGATTTTGTCTGCGTCGTTCAGAAAACCTCTCATGCGCGTGCGAGCGGACACGCTCTCACCCAGCCCGGAAAATTCAGGGGTGTAGGTTCTAATCTGATCGCGCAATTCCACAATTGTGCATTTCTCTACCGTCCCCGTTGGCAGGTAGCGCATTGGGTCTTCGTTGGTGGGTTTCACAAAACCGATGTTGCAGAGTAATAACAGAGTGTCGTCAATGACCATTGGATTCAGACGCAGATAACCGACAAGCTCTCCAGCACTCCACGGTTCTTCCTTGTGTTGAAAGCGTTGAATGATCAGGAAAGCGACGCTCAGTGCGTATTCTTCCTGTTCAACAATGCTGAGGAGAGCTTTGCGTCTACCGATGCGGGTTTTGGTTGGATGCTGATGGTAGTAGGCAATGCTCGAGCCCGTAAGTAAAACGAGCCAGCCGACATAGATAAAAATCATGACCAGAATGACGGTGAAGAAGGCCAGATAAATGATTTCGTTCGCGGTGGAGTTAGCGAAAAAACTTTTGAAAATGCTGCCCATCGTTTTCCAGATCAGGGTCGTCATCATCCCGCCAATAAACGCCGAGCCGAATTTCACTCGCGTGTTGGGGATGAAGCTGTACGCAAATGCAAAAGCCAGTGACATTAACAAGAAGGCGGTACCAATACCGATGATCTCCAGAATGACGCCACCGAATATGATGCTCTCCAGAGTGCGTTCAAAGATATTGGTGTTGATGTAGGAGCTGATGCCGACGGAGATGAAGATAAGCAGAGGACTGACAATGATGGCGAACAGATACTCGCTGATTCGGTTTGCGAGGCGTCTGCCTCGACTGACGCACCAGATGAAATTGAAGGTCGCCTCAATTTTTTGCATCATCGTGAGAACGGTATAGAGCAACACGGCAAGACTGACGAAACTCAACACATCAACGCGCACATTCTCGACGAAATTGATGATATTGCGGGTGACCTCAACGCTTCTGTCGCCGAGTGGCTCCAGTAGACTGAGCAGGACGGGCTCCATGGAGTTGTGAGCGCCCAGCCCTTTAAGCACCGCGAATGTAAGTGCAAGCAGGGGAATAATGGCGATGACCGTATAGTAAACCAGCCCCATCGCGCGCAGGCTCAAATGACCTTCGACCAGATCTTTGACGACGGCATAGCCAATCTGCATTGCTCTGACCAGAGTGCGTCGCCACAGCGGTCGCTCGGCCAGCAAAGGATCCCATAGCACGGTGTCCATGCTGTGTCGGAAGTGGTCTTTCAATACAGAGAGTCGTCTTATGTCCAGAGCCATGACGGATTCTTCCAGATTTCAGCGTGCCCTAATTCTCTCGGTGACAAAAGGCAGTATGTCGTTTACAGGTATCAGTTCGTTGTCAGTGGCGCGGCGGGATTTGTATTCCAGAACTCCCTGTTCAATGCCGCGTTCAGACACTACGATGCGGTGCGGAATGCCCATCAATTCCATATCGGCGAATTTAACTCCTGCGCTGGTTTTCTTGTCGCGGTCGTCGATCAGCACTTCGTAGCCAGCATCCGTCAACTGTTGCAACAGGGATTCGCTCAGGGTTGTCACCGCCTCCGACTTATGCGCATTCAGCGGAATGATTGCAATTTGGAATGGCGCAATGTTGTCTGGCCAGATGATCCCTTGGTCATCGTGATTCTGTTCGATGCAGGCAGCCACTATGCGGCTGACACCTATGCCATAACAGCCCATTGTCATCACAACTGATTTACCGTTTTCGTCCAATACTTTCGCATTCATGGCTTGGCTGTATTTGGTGCCAAGCTGGAATATATGTCCTACTTCTATTCCTCTCTTTATAGAGAGGGTGCCCTTGCCGTCAGGACTCAGGTCGCCTTCGCGCACTTTACGGATATCGGCGCTGGCATCGTAATGAGCGTCGTTACCCCAATTGACACCGCTGAGGTGCTGCCCGTCTTGATTTGCGCCACACACGAAATTGACCATTTCCACAGCGCTTATGTCGGCAATTACCGGCATTTTAATTTTTAGTGGGCCTATGCTGCCGGGGCTGCAACCGAGTGCGAGCTTGATCTGATTGTCGTCAGCGAGGGTGAAAGGGGAAGCTACCTGTGGTAGTTTTTCCGCTTTGACGGGATTGATCTCCTGATCGCCTCGAATCACCAGTGCTACCAAACCAGAGGGATTTGACTCATCTTCTGTCGCTTTCACGATCAGGGTTTTCAGCAATCGTCTGCTCTCAGTTTTGAGTAGTGCCGCCACATCTTGGATGCTATGAGTCTCAGGAGTAGCGACTACTTTACTGCTTTCTTTTGGGGGCTCGCCTTGGGCGTAAGCCGCATCGTTCAGCGTGCCTGTTGCCATTTCAATGTTGGCTGCGTAAGCGCTGTCTGAGCTGAACACGATTTCGTCTTCACCCGAATCTGCCAATACATGGAATTCATGAGACATACTGCCACCGATATTGCCCGAGTCTGCCAGCACAGGACGGAATTCCAATCCCAGTCGTTCGAAGATGCGGCAGTAGGTGCTATGCATCTGATCGTATGTCTGTTGCAGGGAGTCCTGAT
>JBBSPQ010000185.1:0-5308 GCA_038258585.1 Pseudomonadales bacterium | reverse complement strand
CAATATTGTCATTATTTGCCTTTTGCTTACGCCAGAAGGTTGATTTTGGCATGGTTTCGTTTCCTGTACTCGTGTCACTTCGATTCTGCCATAGTGGGATTTATTCGTATAGCCATCAAAAAGCTTTGTATCATCCTACACCCACGCGCTCTCCCCAGCAATCTATCTGTATTGCTCTAAAACAGTATGTATAGGTAGTTCATTCTCCCTGGAGCGTTGAATGGATCAGCATCTTGTTGAGGTATGGCGTGCAGCTAAGTCACGAGGCTCCGCACGCTTGTTGTTATGCGCATTGGCCTATTCAGCCAATGAAGATGGTATTTGCACCGCAAGCAACGAAGAATTGGCCATACAAGCCGGGATTAGTTCTCGCCCGGTACAGTCTCTCTTACATAAGTTAGTCAGAGTTGGCGACGTAGTTTACTTGTCTCCAGGTGGTTTGCAGCGCGGAGACCGTCGTCGTCTCGTTATTGGGAGTCATTTGCTCCCTGCCACCCATGAAATTCCGATCACAATCGAAGTAAGTCTCCCGCTCGTTTTTATGTCTATGCGAAAGAGCGCGAATTCTGCGCCCTTATTCACCAAGGCGCATCGTCTGCGGATGCTACGCTCGTTAGGCATGGTGGCCGCATGAGCAATCGGTGGGTGGATAGGGTCTTTGCGTTGAAGTTGAAGCCACGTGAGCAGTTGTTGCTGCTGGCGATGGCGCACGCTGCCGATGAGGATGGTGTAGTACGCAATCTGTCTGATAGCGATTTGCGCTGGATGATGGGTGAGCTGGGCAAGGGGCTGCATAGTATTCGTCAGTCATTGCTTAGCAAGGGAATCATCGAACGGGTGGAAGGTGGCGACGATGTTGCCCCGGAAGCCTACGCATTGCGTCTGAGCGGGGCGACACCACGTAAAGCCGCCCCTTTAGATACTGGAATGAGTGGCACAGCCCGTATTGCCATGATTCAAGCGTTTCAATGCACCTGCCAGCACTGTGGAGCATCTGGGAACCAGGTGTTCGATGCACAGGGCAAGGTATGGCGCATCAGCAAGCTCAGCCTGTCACTGGGTTTGTCTGCCGATAACACCACATTGCTGTGTGCCCAATGTGCGGGTCGCAACGACGTGAGCCTCGATCGGTTGCCGAGTGCAGCAGATCGGGGTCTACGGTGGGGCCAGAGATTTTGGTCCTACGCTGGTAGTGACTTGCCGCCAGCACCAGAAAGGATTTGAGAGAGATGAACGAAGTATTGATTGGCCAGAACAGTTGGATTGCTATGCCGGACATGGTCGACGATCTTGGTCTAGATCCATTTTCGTATCGCCTCTATGCGCAGCTCCTTGCTGAGTCCGAAGGCGCTAGTATCGTTGAGATCTCGACGCGTGAGCTTGCCACTCGTTGTAAGATGTCAACGGGCAAGGTTTCCTCTACAAAAAAAGACCTGGTCGGTGTCAACCTGATTAGAATCGTCGCGGGTGAGCAATCTCATGCCGACATGATAGAAGTGCTAGACATTGAGGCCAAGAGTCCAGCCTATGCAGCCAGTCCAAAGCGGGCCGTCGCTGTGGCCAAGCAATTTGTTGATCGCCCTGGGTTCGTTTATGTCATTAAGGGCGTAGGCACACCCTGGTACAAGATTGGCGTTTCCATTTCTCCGGTGTCGAGAATAAAGAATATTGCAGCAAAGGCCCCCTTTCGCTGCGAGTTGATTCACTCGATTGCTGTCGACGATACGTATGGCGTCGAGGGGGTGCTGCATGATTTCTTTGCCAGTAAGCGCGTCGAAGGCGAATGGTTCACCCTTGACGAAGATGATGTGTCTATGGTGTGCAGCTTGAACTGCCGAACAGCCGACGAGCTGGTAGCGATACTGGTCGAAGAGGGAGCGCACCCTTGACCGAGATACCTAAGAGCACATCGGTACTGCTTGTTAACGAGGAAGTCCTGGTCGTGCAACCGTCGCTTGCCATCGCCATTGGCCTGAACGAAGCGATCTTTCTCCAGCAGGTTCATTACTGGCTAAAGCGCTCCAGCAACGAGCGTTAAGGGCGCTTGTGGGTCTACAACTCGGTCACGGAATGGCAAGAGCAGTTTCCGTTTTGGTCAGAGTCTACATTGAGGCGGATCATCAATAATCTGCGCAAAGTGGGTCTACTGATCGTCGCCGATGGCTTCAATAGAGCTGCCTTTGATCACACGCTTTGGTACACAATCGACTACGACTTATTAGACAATAAGCGTCCACCAAACCGACCTATCCAAGATGACCCTATCGATCCGACGAATCCGACAGATCGATCTAGTCAAAATGACCATATCGATACATCCAAGGTGAATACGCCGAAGCGTTCAAAAAGAACACGTCCATCCGCTCAGAATGAGCAAGACAATACCAGAGATTACACAGAGACTACAACAGAGATTAAAGAAGAAAACAACAAAGTCGGCACGCCGACTGTAGCTTTGTCTTTGCCTGTGGTTGCAGCCGTTGTTCCGATTGTAGAAGCTGTGACCGAAACCAGCATGCCGCCTGAGCCAGAAGTTGCCGACGACTCGCTACTGAGCAAGGAAGATTGGGACATCTTCGTGAAAGCGTTGCTGTGGGTGTGCTACGGTCACGAGGACATGGATGCGCTGATGCCTAACTCGCGCCAAGAGCTGCATGCAGAGGCCAAACGCATTGTAAAGGCTGGATACCGCCTAGATGATCTGCGTTCATGGTTCTCGACAAAATGGATGCCTCGCCTTGCGTTCAAAGATGCTGGAATCCGACCGCGACCTGCGGAGGTCCGAGAGCGTATACCCATTACCCGCGACCGCGATAAAGCGTTGTCGCTGTACACTAATTACACCACGCCGATGGCGCTAGAGATCCCCAAAAAGAAAGATGAACCCAGTTCTGGTGACGAGGCATGGGACATGATGGTCCGATGGCATTTCACTGGCAGCACATGGCATGAGCAGATTCGCGACATTAGAGTAGTCGATGTTTGCGAAGTGGAAGGGACGCGGGTGTACGAAGTGGATGCGGGGAAGCAAAGTGGATGGATCGCAGATCGGGTCGGCAAAGCAATCGAGCGAGAATTGAAAATGATTCTCAGCCAACCGGTCCGCGTTAATTTTCTAGCGGAGGAAGTTTGTGGCTTTGAAAAACAAGCGGTTTCTACTGATGGTGGCGATGTGGACGGCGACAACGATCGGAGCAGGGATCACGTTGTTCGTCAAGGAAGCAAAGCAATCTCGCTTGACAGCCCGCGCCCAGCGCCGGTACTCGTCTGAGATCGTTCGTATGGTGCAGGAGAAGGAGACTGTGGTTGAGTTGAACAGGTTGCTCGCATCAGATCTCCGTCAGGCGCAGAGGATGCTGGAGAAGTCGTCCGTTCGTGTGCCGCAGCACGCATCTGCTGGTGTTGCAACGGACGGCACAGAAAGCACCTGTCTTTGCCGCAAGCCGACATTGAAAGCTGTCGGCTTGTCTCAGTGGCTCTCCAATCCTATGTATCGTCTTTCTGAGAATTGATGGTAGCCACCTGCATCCGTAGTGATGCCCAGTCACTCATTAGGAAGGGGAGCGCCACTCGCAGTTTCTTATCGTACAACATCAGCGTGTCATTTTGAAGGCGCGCCACCTTTGACCCGGATGGGGAGATAATGTACCCGTCCGGGTCGATACGCCAGGTACTACGAATGTCAGCCGGTTGAGTCATGGTCTTGCTCCTATTGATAGTCTTTGCCGCAGCGACAGCCGCCGTGGATCGGGATAGAGAAAGAACGGATGGGCTTCCAGCCCTCGTCAGCCAGCGCCTTGCAGATCGGGCACAGGCGCTCGTCAGGATGCACGATGAGACGTGCCAATGACGCTCCTGAGTTGAGCATGATGTCATCCCGTTCGCTGTAGTACCGCCCGTAAGCATTGCCCGCATAAAGGCGGGCGCGATTGATAATCGCCTCACGCGAAAGTTCACCCGTCCCGATCACGTCCACAAATCTCCGTAGGAAGAAGTATTCGTTGACAAGCCCTGCTCCAGCACGACCCCAGCCCGTACTCGGCACCCGCTTCCATCCACCATGAGCCAGCGTCGTCGTCGCCACAGTCGCATTCTTGATCTGACGGTGCATCGCCCCTTGGAACACAGAAGCCGTAATGAGCCCATCTGCAAGGTCAGCAGCCAATCCACCTAGATGGTCGGCCAACGCATCGTGTAGCTGCCCTAGATTGCGTCCTATGGACTTTGCGGCCACGAAGTTACCCAGCTTACCGTCCGGCAGCACAACACGGTAGCGACCGCCACGAAGACGCTCGTCCCAAACGTAGCCGGGTAGCTCGCCGTACAGGGGGCCCGCCAAATTCAGAAGATCGGGTCGGGGTCGCGCGCTTCTGGCATACGTTTGATGTCCGATGGCACCTGGGGTGCGTAGATGATCCATTGCCTTGCCGCCTCGATATCCTCTGCCGTAATGGTGGCCGTGTCGATAATCTCGTACTCGTCGACGAGCGCATTGTTGGACGCCAACGATGCCGCTACGATGTCTTCTGCCTGGCTGAGCGGGATGCCTCTAAGTACCAGCCGCCTGACCATTGCTTCGTAAGTAAGCATGACGCTCCTTTTGATCTACGAATATCTCGCCCGTCCTGGTAAGACGCAGATTGTCATCCACGAAGCTATCGCTAGCGTGCGCCTTGCAGATGATCGCCGTGATCTGCAAACTCGACTTGGTCATCGTCCACATCTGATGGAGACTGTCGAAGATCTGCCCTGCCATCCGCTTCTGTGGCAGCGAAATGGTAAGAATGACCGGCATCGTCAGTTTCTGCTTGGTAAGCCAGAGGTCGAGCATCGCAATGCCCTCCCGCCAGTTGTGGGTCCGGTCGTATGTGCTGAGATCGATGTCGAACAGAAGAAAGTTGGGGCATGTGCTCAACTTACCGAGTAGCCGAAGGGTCCAGTCCAGATTGTGGCGATTGAGTGCGATGCCCGGTGCCGCAATGACACGGTAGGATGTCTGCTCATGCCATGTTTCCAGCGCAGCCACGGCCCGTTGCACCGAGTCGGGTAGCATGGTGTCGATCTCCGTCCGTAGTAGCCACATGCGGTGCTTGTGGTTACTTACGATGGGCATGGCGGCCTTGCGGATCTTGTCCGAGAGCACATCGACCGTTGGGACGTAGTACGGTATGCGCATCAGGTGCATGAGGTCAGTGCCGCCATCGACGATAAAAGGTGCGCGCAGCATCGCCGCTGCCCCCGCAAGATAGCCGTCAGCCAGTGTGTTGTCAGCAGGAATGTGGATGCCAACTCCCTGCGGCACGTAGGT
>JBBSPQ010000184.1:0-5317 GCA_038258585.1 Pseudomonadales bacterium | reverse complement strand
CTACTGTCGCGAAGGTCGCAAAGGCGCTTGGTTTGCAGATTACTGTGCAAGTGCCAGAGCCTTCTAACCAGCAATTCCACGCGACCAGCAGAGCTGGCGCGTGAATATGGGCGTTATGTACTTAGCTCAGTAGTGATATCGTAGCTGCGCAATAAGAATGGAGTCTTGATGTATTTTATAAACTATTCGATGTTCGTCGTTAAGTCGTCGAGACCAATAACCGGAAAGGGCATGTTTCAAAGGCTCAGGCTTGCCAATTCCTTCGAATGGCTCTCGTTGAATTTCTTTAATAAGCACATTAATACGTTTAAGTATTTGCTTGTCAGTTTTTTGCCAGTATAGGTAATCTTCCCATGCCTTCTCTGCAAAAATTAACTTCACTCAATCAATTCCTTTGCCTGACCTTTGCCATCCTCAAGCTCGGCAATAGATTCGATCAGCCGTCGTGTATTTTTAGGGCTTCGCAACAAATATGCGGTTTCTTCCAGGGCTTGGTAGTCATCCATAGAAATCATTACCACGGCACCTTCGCCCTTGCGGGTAATAGCCACTGGGGCATGGTCGTTACATACCTGCTCCATAGTTTTGGCAAGGTTGCTCCGAGCGGAAGTATAGCTTATGCTTTCCATTTCATTCACCTGTACATGTACAAAAATATGTACGTATACTATCAGCACATAACAAGTTACGCAAGCGGGACAAAGTGCTGCGCACTTCGCCCCTTCGCAAGGCGTTATGAAGCCCCCAAGGATTAGAGACTGTGCAAGATGAGTTGGTGAGACTTGAAAGAGAGCTACACAATCCATCTGTGCGTAGAAATGCAGAGAGACTCGCTCAGCTATTGCACGATTCATTTGTCGAAATTGGTCATTCTGGGAACGCGTATGACAAAGCAGGAATATTGAGCTCTTTGGAGTCTGAACCAACTCATGCGGTGTGGTCTCAGGACTATGAGTCTCAGATCATCAGTGATCGCTTGGTACTGCTAATTTACAGAAGCGCCCATATTGGAAGTGAGAATATGCTTTCCCGCTTTTCACGTAGATCCTCTCTCTGGGAAAAGGTAGAAAGTAACTGGGAACTAAGGTATCACCAAGGGACAAAAATCTAAATCTTTCTATGCCGCTATTGGTTTTAAAAATAATCCTCAATTTACTGATGAAACATCCGCATGCATGGTCTGGAGCGATGCTATAAATGTGATGTTACTTACGCACGCCAAATGGAAAACATTCACTACCCGCCCTATCCCGCCAAGTATTTCAAGTGAAGTTTTACTGGCAATTTCATGTGAAAGTAAAAGTATGGTTGATGACATTAATGAAAAGGCGACAGCACTTGGGGGTACAGCAGATATAAATCCAAAACAAGATCTTGGGTTTATGTACAACCGAAACCTTGCAGATCCTGATGGTCATGTATGGGAGGCAATGTGGATGGATATGTCAAAGTTTCCAAAATAAAAATAACGTTCGTTTCTAGAATCATAAATATGCATAACAAGGCTATCAAAAATCGGTCTGGCCAAAAAGCAGCTTCCACTGGACGCGCTAACGCGCGTCTTTTATAGCGGCGTTATGCGTCTTTTGAATATCTAAGCCAGCAGAACCAATTTAACAAAAGGAATAATTGATGATCGATCATATCGCAGTACCTGTCTCCAATTTCGAACGAAGCAAAGAATTCTACTTAAAAGCTCTCGCACCGTTAAATTACACTCTGATAATGGAGCATGGTATTTCAGGTGCCGGTTTTGGTCGAGACAATAAGCCCAATTTTTGGATTCAGGCTAAGTCCAACATTGCACCAATTCATGTTGCATTCTCAAGTGCAAGCCATGCAGTTGTAGATGCTTTCTACAAAGCCGCATTGGAAGCGGGCGGCAAAGATAACGGCAGACCGGGGCTAAGAAGCGAGTATCACCCGACTTACTATGGTGCATTTGTTTCTGATCCAGATGGGCATAATATTGAGGCCGTATGTCACACCCCAGAATAGGCATCGAGAAGGCGACGCATAACAAGGCATATCGATACGCGCTTGGAGGCTGCCAAAATTCAAGTGACTATTTTTTGAGCGTAGTGTCGGCGGCTAGGGCACGGGACAGATCATGAAACAATCACAGGTTCAGAAATTAGCCCTTGCACTTCCCGAAACCACGGAAGAGCCACATTTTGATCGAACTTCTTTTCGCATCTATGGAAAAGTTTTCGCAACCGCCTTTGCAAATGAAAGCTCTCTGAATGTCATGGTTGGGGACGCCGTGCGAGAACCTGCCTTAAGCATTTACGCAGATTGCGTCGAACCGCTCTTTTGGGGTAAGAAGGTTTTAGGGCTTAGGGTCAATCTTTTGAAAGCGACGCCAACTATTGTCGCAGAACTTTTAGAGCAGGCATGGTGCGGAAAAGCACCGCGTGCACTAGTCGAAAAATATAGGGGTCGTGCCAATTGAGTCAATGCGAACGGCCGCCTAATCGGGTAAGGGCAAGTGTCCAGCTCGCCCGCCCCACAACTCCCTGCATGCGGGTCCGCACAGGGCGTATCACTGAGAATAGTGACGTTCGATCCAACCATCGCAAGGTGATCTTATAAATTGAATTACCAAGAGTGATCCAAAATTTTCAGCCGTTTAACTTCCGCGCGTCTGATCGGGGGAGAACCCGAGAAAGATCTGAGCTAAAAGATCTGGTATCTTCTCAAGACTATGGAAAGCAAACCAAAGCAGAACATGGTAATTGCTATTCCTGCCCCCAGACTAGGCCAAAAACCCACTCTCGGTAACAGCCATGGAAAAATCAGAAACATAGGTAAAGTTGGTAACACATACCAAAATGTATAGCGCGCATGGTTGGCGATCTTGGCCATAGGCTGACTCTCGAGGTAAAGCCAAATTAAGGTCAGAACTGTCACTAAAGGCAATGCCGCTACAAGCGCCCCAAGTTTGTCACTGCGTTTGGCCAACTCAGAGACCACGACCACAACGACTGCGGTAATCAAATATTTGGTGACAATCCAGCTCATTAGTCTTTCTCCTTAGTTAATTTAACGCAGCTTTGATGTGGAAGCGGACATGTTCTAATCGATACCGCGCTGGTGTGGTGATCGAGTTAAATTCGCGAGGTATTACTGGTGTTAACACATTGTTTTAAGTGTAAAGACTGAACCGGCTCAACTATTCTATCGTGCCTCCTCAAAAATAACGTACCCCATGCTTGAGATCCATTTGCTTTTCAACCTCCGAAAGAATTGGTTCATCGAACCGTTATACTGGCAATTGCCTCGACGGTCCTTAATCTGAATCAAGCGTTTATTTTTAATTAATGCCCCCCGTAGGTCGTCCCGCTTCTGAGGGCTTAGTTCAACTACCGAATCCAGCGCTATAGCGATGAAGCCGTTCCACTCCCCTGACTCATAATCTGTTAGCCCAATGCGCCGGCTGATCTGACACAAAAAATTACAATGAATTACAAACGTGGATATACGGCGGGTGCGTTCCATGATCCACTCCATCGCATGACGCTAGTCACAGGACTGTGGATTTTTGGCCGGATTGCTTGGTAGATAATTCAAGCTGACGCCAAAGTACGCTGCGGGTGGACCGCGCCGCCAGCCATTGAATTGTTTGCACCTAAACAGGAGCAGATTCACCATGCCCGCGATAGAGACCTACGTTACCTCCGCTTCGGCCGCGCTATCACCCTTAGAAGTGCTTCGCTCGCCTCCTTCAGCGCTTTTAGGTCTCTCAACAGACGCCAGCACAGAACTGGCGAAGCTGGACATCCATACCGTCTTCGATCTCGCGACTTCGAAAATCTTTTCGAACGCGTCGCTTTTGGTCGATGCCGCGAACGATCCGCGCAACATTCTCAACCGCTTTGGCACCCCCCCGGCCGATGTAGTCAACAGTCTTCCAGGCGGGGTGGCGCTGGGCGATCTACAGAATCAGGGTCTCCAGATCCTCGAGGGAATCGGAGCCGCCAATGCAGCCAGCCTCGCCAAAGCGCTCAACATCACGACCGTTCGCGATCTCGCGCTCTGGCCGCAATATATCGCGGCGCGAGACATTCTGCGCAGTGTCTTTTTCCCGGAAACAGTTTCGGGAGCGAACGTCGACGCGCCCGCTGATCTGTTGCCAAAGTCGGGCGAGTACCCGACAGAACGCGTCTTCTACTCAACTCTCGTTCTCGATGATGTCGCCGGCGATCCCGCCGCCCTCGCACCGCTGGAAAATGCTGGCCAGGTTGATATCGCTCCTGCGGCCGAGGCCGAGTTCGGCTTCAAGAAACTGGCCTTCGGTGCATTACTCACCTTTTCCCAGTCCTGGTACGCGCAGGCTGTAACACTAGGACAGCTACTGCACAGCGTCGCCCTCGCTCCCGGAGAGAGCACGCGGATTGCCATGATTGACTGGTCGCGCCGCACCTTGGGAAGGCAGTCGGAGGACGTTACCGAAACCGAGCAATTAACCAACATCACTGATCATAGCCGAGCCTTGGGCGAAGTTACCACGGCCGTTGCGCAGGAGGCACAATCCGGCTTTTCCGAAAGTCACGTCAAGAGTCGCTCGGGCGAAGGAGGCACCGGCACCGGCTTCAGCCTAGGACCAATCACGCTCGGATCGACCGGCTCCTCCGCCCAATCGGGCAGCGATTCGATGAGCTTCTCCTCCTCATCTGGACGGCGTGACCTCTCCGCCTCAATGAGCCAAAACGTGGTCGATCACACGCAGCAGCAGGCAAACGCTGCACGCAACCGCCGCGCCACTGTGGTCAAAGAGGTCTCGCAACAGGAACACGAGTCGGTCAGTACCCGAATCGTAGCCAATTATAACCACATGCACGCCCTCTCGATTCAATACTATGAGGTAGTGCAGATTTACCGCGTTTCCGTCCAACTCGCGCATGTGGAAAAATGCATTTTCGTGCCTATGCGCCTGCTCGACTTTAAAAACGCCAAGATCGTGAAGGCGTTTCACCTCACCTTGGCCCGCGCTGCAATCGACAAGGACGCTGCCACACTGCTTAACACCAACTTTGACACCGTGGAAGTGAAAGTGGGCGGCACGGCCAAGTTAAATTTGAAGAACCCGTTCGGCTTCCCCGCGTTGCTCAAGGGCGACCGCCAGATCATCGAACTTCCAAACGACGCGCGACTGCAATCGATCACGGTCATTCGATCGCGCGGCGGGATCAACGACCTCAAGCAACTAACGACCCTCAAAGTCGTGCTACGTGACACGACCAGTGCGACACTCATTCGCGCCAGCACGAGCGGAAAGACTTCCGACGACATGAAAGCCGACATCCCGCCACTTGTG
>JBBSPQ010000183.1:0-5340 GCA_038258585.1 Pseudomonadales bacterium | reverse complement strand
TGCTGAATCTGGCTGGTGCCTTCGTAGAGTCGGAACAAGCGCACGTCTCGGTAGAAGCGTTCCACAGCATACTCGGAGATGTACCCGGCGCCGCCATGAATCTGCACAGCCCTGTCGGCGACTCTGCCCACCATTTCAGTTGAGAATAATTTGCAGGCCGCAGACTCTGTGTTGACGTTGTCGCCATTGTCTCTACGTCTCGCGGTTTCCAATACCATGCAGCGCGCGGCGTAACTCTCGGTACGAGAGTCAGCCAACATGGCCTGAATCAATTGATGCTCGGCGATTGCGACGCCGAATTGTTTGCGTTGAATGGCGTATTGAAGCGCATCTTCTATCAGGCGTTCGGAAACGCCGACACTCACGCCAGAGATATGGAGTCGGCCCCGATCCAGTACTTTCATGGCGGTGATGAAGCCTTGTCCTTCCGCTCCGATCAGGTTGGCGGCTGGCACTGGACAGTCTTCAAAACTGCCGTCGCAGGTCAGCGACCCGGCTTGTCCCATTTTTTTGTCGATGGGGCCGAGGCTAATTCCCGGCGTGCCTTTCTCGACGATGAATGCAGAAATTCCCCGCGCACCTTTGATGTCAGGGTTGGTTCTTGCCATGACATTGAAGGTGTCTGCTACTGGTCCGTTGGTAATGAAACGTTTAGTGCCGTTGAGTATGTAGTGGTCACCTTCGCGACGGGCTGTCGCCTTTACGGATGCGGCGTCAGAGCCCACATCGGGTTCAGTCAAACAGAAGCATCCAATCCATTCGCCGCTGGCATAGCGAGGTAGGAAGCGTTGTTTTTGTTCCTCTGTGCCGTCGGAAATCACTGCGGCAGATCCGATTCCATTATTGGTGCCCATGATGGAGCGAAATGCGGGAGAGGTTCGCCCCAGTGCCATGGCAACGTGGATCTCTTCTTCCATCGTTAAACCGAGCCCGCCGTATTCTTCCGGAATAGTCATGCCAAACAATCCCAGATCTTTCATCTCCCGCACAATTTCGGAGGGTATCCGATGTTCTTCGGCGACCTGTTGTTCGGCAGGGATCAAACGCTTTTTGACAAATCGGTTTACCAGATCAACCAGTTGATCCAGGGTTTCCTGGTCTCGAATCATGCGTAATTCCTCTAAATGCCTTTTCTCTCAAACCCCCTGAAATCAAATGTCGAATAATCCTCTTACTCTGACACTTGACGCCATCCCACGGGAAGCTTAAAGACTCGGTGAAGCGAATTCCACCTCTTTATACCCTGTGCTACCATGACTGCCCGCACAGCATCCGGCCCAGTCCGATACCCTGCAGGGCAGAACTAACGGTGTATACGGATCTCAACAGGATGTTGGATTGCAGTGTGAATACCAGTTCTCTGCTGTCGCTGAATCGTCAAGGGGGCGGTTGCAGCAACGGTTGTGTGATTAAACTCGATTTGGCGCGACACATCTTGCTGTCGTTCGGTCGGTTGTGATCGTGCCCAGATACTGACTTCGGGTTTAGTGTCTATTCGTAATTCCCCCTTCCTTAGGACCGCATTGATGTTGAGCGCAGACAGTTCTCATAAAGAGACTGCTCTCAAAAAGATGCAGACAGAATTTAGAGCGAGAACGTGACTATGACTGATGCGACAGATGTCTTTATCTATGACGGTGGCCGAAGCGCGTTTGGACGTCAGGGAGGTGCGTTAGCACCGCTGCGCCCCGATGACTTGTTGGCTCATGTCATCAAAGCCGTCGTGGGGCGTAACCCCTTTAAGCATGACGCTTACGAAGACGTCATCATGGGCAATACCAATCAGGCTGGCGAAGATTGTCGAAACGTGGGCCGCTTTGCTGCGCTATTGGCCGGCATGCCGTCGACTGTCGGTGGGCTGACGGTCAATCGACTCTGCGGGTCTGGTCTCGCCGCTGTGCTTGATGCCTCGCGTGGCATCAAAAGCAACGAGGGCCAATTGTTTGTTGCTGGCGGTGTCGAATCCATGAGTCGAGCACCGTTGATTCTCTCTAAGGCCACATCCGCTTATGACCGCGGTCAGCAGATTGCGGACAGCACTTTGGGCGCACGCTTCACTAATCCAAAATTCGCCGCTGCCTTTGGTAATGACACCATGCCCCAGACTGCCGACAACATTGCGAGCGACCTGGGTATTACCCGGGTCGAAAGCGACACCTTTGCGGCGGCTTCGCAGGCGAAGTACGAAGCAGCGCGAGTTGAAGGTTTCTTTCGTGATGAAATTGTTCCTACCGAAGTGCCGCAGGGACGTAAACAGCCGCCTCTGGTTGTGAGTGAAGATGAGCATCCCCGTCCAGATTCAACATTGCAGGCACTCGGTGGCTTGCGCCCTCTGTCCGAGGGTGGAGTGGTAACAGCTGGCAATGCATCGGGAATTAACGACGGCGCAGCGGCATTGATTATCGGTAATAGAGCGATTGGGGAGCAGTATGGAGCGAAACCAAGAGCGAGAATTATTGCAGGTGCCATCGCAGGGGTTGAGCCTCGCGTCATGGGCCTAGGGCCCGTCTTTGCAGGCCGAAAAGCTTTAGACCGAGCCGCTTTAACACTGGCTGACATGGATGTCATTGAAATCAACGAAGCATTTGCAACGCAAGTGCTCGGATGTCTTAAACTGCTCGGTATTGCCTTCGATGATTCGAGAGTGAATCCGAACGGTGGTGCCATTGCAATTGGACATCCGTTGGGCGCATCCGGAGCGCGGATAGCGACGACAGCAATGCGACAACTGGAAAGAACGGGTGGGCGTTATGCGCTAATCAGTCTTTGCATAGGAATCGGGCAGGGAGTCGCCGCAGTTATTGAACGTATGGATTGAAAAAGGAAAGAGCAGTCACGTACTTTCAACAATGAAATGACAGTACAATAAAATTCAGTCTTAACAAAGAAAAATAGTGGGGAAAACATATGTCCAGCGTCGTCAGTTATGAAATTATCAATGGTATTGGCGTGATCTCGGTGAACAATCCACCGGTGAACGCGCTTTCACAGGCGCTTCGCGAAGGGTTGCAGAATGCCGTTACGGCTGCGCAAGAGGATGTCAGCGAGGCGTTAGTACTGATCTGCGAGGGACGTACGTTTATTGCAGGTGCGGATATCACTGAATTTGGCAAACCGCCGATGGCCCCCTCACTTTCCGACGTGCTGGTAACGCTTGAGAATTCGCGCAAAGTGATTGTCGCCGCGATTCATGGCACTGCGTTGGGTGGCGGATTTGAAACAGCGCTGGCGTGTCATTACCGCTGTGCATGGGCCAGTGCAAAGGTAGGTCTGCCGGAAGTGAAATTGGGAATATTGCCCGGGGCCGGTGGTACGCAACGCGTGCCACGAATAGCCGGCGTGAAGGCTGCGCTGGAGATGATCACCACGGGTAATCCGATTTCAGCGGGCGAAGCTGAACAGCTGAATATGATTGATGAAGTCATTGCGGGAGACTTAAAGGCAGGTGCGATCGAATATGCGCGCGAGCTTGTAGACTCCAGCGCGCCGTTGAAGCGCATTCGAGACATCACTATCGGGGCTTCCTCAATCGAGCCGGGATTCTTCGACAGATATCGTAAGACGCTTGCTCAGCGAGCGAGAGGACAGATTGCCCCAGACCGTATAGTCACCTGTGTCGAAGCCGCAGTAAATCTACCGATGGACGAAGGCCTTCAGCGTGAGCGCGAGCTGTTTACCGAGTGTCTATCATCGTCACAGTCACGGGCCATGCGTCACGTTTTCTTTGCCGAGCGTGAAGCGGCAAAAATCAAAGACCTGCCCGCAGACACACCAGTGCGAGACATTAAGCGAGTCGCCATTATCGGCGGCGGCACTATGGGTGGCGGCATCGCCATGTGTTTTGCGAATGTCGGTATTCCGGTCACCATGCTGGAGATTAACGATGAAGCACTTGAGCGCGGCCTCGGTATTATTCGCAAGAATTACACCATCACCGTGCAGAAAGGGAAGATGAACGAAGCAGAGATGGGCGAGCGCTTGAAGCTCATTTCAGGCACAACTAATTACTCAGATCTGTCTGACGTCGATATGGTGATTGAGGCGGTGTTTGAGAATCCAGACATCAAGAAAGAAGTCTTCGCAAAACTCGACGCAGTCTGCAAGCAGGGCGCGATTTTGGCGTCGAACACCTCCTATCAGAATATTGATGATATCGCTGCTGCGACAAAACGTCCGCAAGACGTAGTCGGCATGCACTTCTTCAGCCCAGCCAACGTCATGAAACTACTGGAAGTTGTGCGTGGTGAAGAGACAGCAGACGACGTGCTGGCGACGGTCATGCAGATTGGCAAGAAGATCGGCAAAGTGTGTGCGCTATCACGTGTTTGCTATGGTTTTATTGGTAATCGCATGCTCGGTGGCTATGGGCGTCAGGCCCACATGTTATTGCTCGATGGCGCAACACCGGCACAGATCGACGGTGCTGCAGAGAGTTTCGGAATGGCTATGGGCCCAATCGCCATGAGCGATCTTGCTGGCCTTGATGTGGGATATAAGGCACGTGAAGCGCGGGAAGCTGCCGGTGACGTGATGGATCCAAAGACACATTGCATCGCTTCTGCTCTAGTAGAGATGGGACGTCTTGGTCAGAAATCTGGTGCGGGTTATTACAAATATGATCCACAGACTCGCGCTCGTCAGTCTGATCCAGAAGTGGAAGGGCTTATCAAGGATTTCTCTGACAAGTTTGGTATTCAACGTCGTGAAATCAGTTCCGACGAGATCATTGCCCGCCTGATGTATCCGCTCATCAACGAAGGCGCGCTGATTCTCGAAGAAGGCATTGCACAGCGTCCTGGTGACATCGATATCGTCTATGTTTACGGCTACGCCTTTCCTGCCGCGAAGGGTGGTCCTATGTTCTACGCTGACGAAGTCGGTTTGAAGAACGTGTACGACACCATCTGTCGCTATGCTGACGAGCTTGGCGGTGATTACTGGAAACCTGCGCCTTTGTTGGAGAAATTGGCGAAAGAGGGCAGTACATTTGCAGCTTGGGGAGCCAGTCAGTAAGGGTTGCTGATCTAACCCTAGCTGTAAAGAGGAGCGAACATGATCGCATACGAGACCGGCGCGCCTGGCGCGCCGTTAGTACCAAGAGAGTCGGCGGCGCCAGTTCCTGAAGGCGCCCAGATTCTCATGAAGATGCTGGCCTGTGGTGTATGTCATTCCGACATCCACTTGCACGAAGGCGTGTTCAATCTTGGTAACGATAAACAGCTCGAAGTAGGCAGACCCGGTCTGGTGCTTGGCCACGAAATATTTGCCGAGGTTGTGGCAGTTGGGCCGGAAGCAACGGATGTTTCGGTCGGTGATCGCCGAGTTGTCTATCCGTGGATC
>JBBSPQ010000182.1:0-5348 GCA_038258585.1 Pseudomonadales bacterium | reverse complement strand
GTCGTGACAACAGTCAATTCACCACGTCCAGCAGACGCACTGGTGGCAGCCGAGGGCTGGGCGGTCACTGGCTGGGAAGTTAGCGGGACATTGCGGCGATTTTCAAACAGTTGATTCTGTCGCGAGACCTCATTGATCGCCTCGCGTGCGCTCAATGCGCGAATTTGCTCGAGATCTGGAATTCTGAGAACCTGACCTCGACGGACGATATTAATGTTGTCAGCAATGAACGCCTCGCTGTTAATTCGCTGCAATGCAAGCATCGTCTGCTGCACCGTCACAGAGCTGTCCGGGCGCACTTCGAGAGCGATAGTCCACAACGTGTCATCGCCAGCAACCGTTACCCCCTCACCGGGTGTCGCGGCCCCATCCGGTGCGGCAGTTGAATCCTGCGCAGCAAATCGCTCGATCGAAGCTGACAAAGAAGACGAAGTATCTTGCGTAATAGACTGATTTGAAGAAGAATTTATATTATCTGTTGATCGACCGCTTTGCTGAGGCTGGCGAACCGCCGGCGCACTGTTGTTGTCGGTAAAGGCAGGCAAATCCAACAGGACAGTATGTTCACTCAGGAGACGTCCGCTCGGCCAGCGCGTCTCCAGCACAAAACTCAGATAGGGTTCGCGCACAGCATCCAGGCTACTCAATCGCACGTAGGGAGAGTTACCGGCTGCAACGATGTTGAAACGAATTGAATTAAGAAAATTCTCTCGCGCAATTGAGAAGCGGGCAAAATCACTTTCAGAGGCCAGTTGAACGCTGATTTGTTCGGGGCGGACACCACCCAACTGCAACAGTTCGATGCGCGCAGCGAGCGGTTGGTTTAAAGCCGACTCAACGGTGATTTCCCCAAGTCCAAGCGCTTTTGCATGTGCAGCGGCAAACAGAACCACCGAGGTGAATACCACCACCAGCTTTCTTACCATAATCCAATCCTTCTCAATGGCGTTTTCCGCAGTGACGCTCTAATGCGGGAAGGGTCAGTCTCGGAAAGAGTCCCGCTTCCAAAGGGTAGCGGGACTCTCAGAAACACGCTTCAATTGCGTTCGCAAGTATTCATTATAAATAGTCTTTTATCAACACTTCCGCTATCTGAACTGAGTTCAAAGCCGCACCTTTTCGCACGTTGTCTGACACGATCCACAGATTCATTCCGTTAGGATGAGAAATATCAGCACGGATACGCCCAACAAACGTCGCATCCTTGCCCGCAGAGTCAGAAACCGCAGTAGGGTAACCTCCCGCTTTACGCTCATCCATCAATGTCACGCCAGGCGCATTGGCGAGCAAGGTCTTCACTTCTTCTACGGTTATTGGAGTACGAGTCTCAATATTGACCGCTTCTGAATGAGCGTAGAAAACCGGAACGCGGACGCAAGTTGCGTTAACCTGAATGCTGTCATCGCCAAAGATCTTCTTGGTTTCCCACGACATCTTCATCTCTTCCTTGGTGTAACCGTTGTCCATGAAGACGTCGATTTGCGGCAACACGTTGAAGGCGATCTGCTTCGGGTAAACCTTGCACTCCACTTCCCTGCCATTGAGCAGAGCAGCGGTCTGTTTTGCCAGTTCCTCTATCGCCGTTTTGCCTGTGCCAGAGACTGCCTGATAGGTCGCCACGTTGATACGCGTAATGCCGACCTTGTCATGAATAGGTTTGAGCGCCACCAGCATTTGAATGGTCGAGCAGTTCGGGTTGGCGATGATGTTGCGATTGGTGTACTCGGCGATTTTTTCCGGATTGACCTCTGGCACGACCAACGGAATGTCGTCTTCGTAGCGAAAATGCGAGGTGTTATCGATCACGACGCAACCCGCCTTACCAGCTTTCTCGGCATATTCTGCCGATACACTGCCGCCAGCGGAGAACAGACCGATCTGCGCCTTGCTGAAGTCGAACTCGGCCAAATTCTGAACGGTGACAGACTTGCCACGGAACATCACCTTGCTACCGGCAGAGCGCTCGCTGGCCAGCGGAAACAATTCGCCTACTGGAAAGTTACGTTCCTCAAGAATACTGATCAGCGTCTCGCCAACTGCTCCTGTCGCGCCCACTACTGCTACGTTATAAGTCTTCATATCACCATCCTATTCTAATTTCTGAATCTGCTGCGTTCGCTCTTAACTCAACGCTTCTACTGGACACTGAAATACCAAGGAGAGGATGCCTTCCAGCGATCCTCAAAGGCACGAATGTCCGGCGCGTCTTGCAAGGTGAGGCCGATGTCATCCAGACCATTAAGCAAGCAGTACTTTCTGAAACTGTCGACATTGAAACCAATACTATCTCCAGAGGGCGTCGTGATGGTTTGCGCTTCAAGATCGACGGTCAGGGAATACCCTTCCTGAGCGTTCACTTCCGAAAACAATTTATCGACAATTTTTCCATCTAAAACAATAGGAAGAATTCCATTCTTAAAGCAATTGTTAAAGAATATATCGGCATAACTCGGCGCGATGACGACGCGGAATCCATAGTCATCCAGCGCCCAAGGGGCGTGTTCACGACTTGAACCGCAACCGAAATTCTCTTTCGCCAACAATACTGAAGCGCCTTTGTAGCGAGGCTGGTTCATTACAAAATCCGGATTCAGAGGACGACCGCTGTTGTCACGACCCGGTTCGCCTTTATCCAGATAACGATGCTCATCAAACAGGTTTACCCCAAAACCGCTGCGCTTGATCGATTTCAGGAATTGCTTCGGAATGATGAAGTCAGTGTCGACGTTGGCTCTGTCCAACGGCATCACCAAGCCGGATTGCACTGTAAATTTTTTCATTTCTAATACTCTATAATTAATTAATTCAACAGGTTAAGATGCCACTCTCTTTTAGTTTATCAAGAAAGAAGAATGTCACGCACGTCGACAAAGTGTCCGTGCACTGCCGCCGCAGCGGCCATCGCTGGGCTCACCAAATGGGTACGCCCACCGAAACCCTGACGACCTTCGAAGTTACGATTAGAAGTCGAGGCGCAATGTTTGCCTGCGCCGAGTTGGTCAGCGTTCATCGCCAGACACATGGAACAACCAGGCTCACGCCACTCCAGTCCTGCCTCGATGAATATCTTGTCCAGGCCTTCTTCTTCAGCTTGCTTCTTAACCAGTCCAGAACCCGGTACCACCAGCGCCATCTCAATGGTGCTGGCGACCTTGCGCCCTTTCACCACCGCCGCGGCCGCCCGCAAATCTTCAATACGCGAGTTGGTGCAGGAACCGATGAAAATACAGTCCAGCTGAATGTCAGTAATCTTCGTGCCTGCAGTCAAACCCATGTACTTCAGCGCCTGCTTCATGTTGTCGCGACGACTTGGGTTGGTTTCTTTCTCAGGATCAGGAATCTCGCCAGTAATTGGCGCCACCATCTCTGGCGACGTGCCCCACGTCACTTGCGGAATAATGTCGGCAGCATCCATTACAACGACGCGATCGAAGTGGGCATCGTCGTCGCTGACCAGACCTATCCAGGCCGCAGCCGCTTTGTCCCACAACTCGCCTTTAGGAGCGAATGGCCGGCCATTGATGTAATCCAGAGTCGTATGATCTACCGCGATCAGACCCGCACGCGCGCCCGCTTCGATCGCCATATTACAGACAGTCATACGTCCTTCAACGCTCAGGGAACGAATCGCTTCGCCGCCAAATTCGATGGTGTAACCGGTGCCACCTGCGGTGCCGATCTCGCCAATGATTGCCAGCACGATGTCCTTAGCAGTCACTCCAGGGTTAAGGTTGCCGTCGACCCGAATCAGCATGTTCTTCATTTTGGTTTGCAGCAGACACTGAGTCGCCATCACGTGCTCGACTTCGGATGTGCCGATGCCGTGAGCCAGCGCACCAAGAGCGCCATGCGTAGAGGTATGCGAGTCGCCGCAGACGATTGTCATGCCCGGCAAGGTAGCGCCCTGCTCTGGTCCGACAACGTGAACGATGCCTTGACGCACGTCATCCATATCTAGTTCCAAGATTCCGAACTCTCGACAGTTGTCTCCAAGCGTCGTCACCTGAATTCTTGAAATAGGGTCGCGAATACCTTCCAGCCCGAGACGCCGTTCTTCCCGCGTCGTCGGAATATTATGATCCGGCGTGGCGAAATTTGCCTCGGCGCGCCATGGACGTCGACCTGCCAGACGCAAACCTTCAAAAGCCTGAGGAGAGGTGACTTCGTGGATCAACTGCCTATCAATATAGATGAGCGCCGTGCCATCGTCGCGTTGCTTGACCAGATGCGAATCCCAAAGTTTGTCGTACAAAGTTTTACCGGACGCTTTATCTGACATAAGAAATTACCATTTAAACCTGTAAAGAATTTGAGTGAAAAAACTATACCTTCCCGCATCACATAACCAAAATGAAATTATTTTATCCTTGGAATAAAAATTAGTAATTTGAACCACCAAGGCGTTTCAGATTACTGGGGTGCTCGTGGTCACACCTTGATTCTGCGCTCTATGGCGCAGCAGATGATCCATCAAAATAATGGCCATCATGGCTTCGGCGATAGGCGTGGCGCGAATACCGACGCAAGGATCGTGTCGGCCAGTGGTGATGACTTCAATGGGGTTACCATGAATGTCAATTGAACGCCCCGGCAGTCGCAGGCTCGAGGTCGGTTTGAGTGCGATGCTGGCAAGAATGTCTTGCCCTGACGCAATACCACCAAGAACGCCACCGGCGTTATTGGACAAAAACCCTTCTGGTGTAATCTCGTCGCGATGCTCCGTGCCTTTTTGTTCGACTGAAGCAAAACCGGCACCGATCTCAACCCCTTTTACGGCGTTGATGCTCATCAAGGCATGAGCGAGATCAGCATCAAGCCTGTCGAAAACCGGCTCACCCAGCCCAACCGGCACTCCTGAAGCGACGACATTTATACGTGCCCCGATGGAGTTACCCTCCTTACTCAGCGCAGCCATATAGGCTTCCATTTCCGGCACGCGATCGACATCGGGACAGAAGAACGGGTTTCTATGCACCTCCTCCCAATCGAAAGCCTGAATCTTGATAGGGCCGAGCTGACTCATATAGCCCCGAATCTGAACAGCGCACTGCTCGGCAAGATACTTCTTTGCAATGGCACCGGCAGCCACACGCATTGCCGTTTCCCGTGCCGACGAACGACCGCCGCCCCGGTAATCACGGATGCCATATTTCTGCTGATAAGTGTAATCAGCATGCGCAGGTCGGAATTGATCTTTGATCTTGCTGTAGTCTTTCGAGCGTTGATCCGTATTTTCGATCATAAGCCCGATTGGCGTGCCGGTAGTTTTACCCTCGAAAACGCCCGACAGAATTCTGACTTGATCGGCTTCCTGACGCTGTGTAGTAAAGCGTGACGAACCTGGCTTG
>JBBSPQ010000181.1:0-5370 GCA_038258585.1 Pseudomonadales bacterium | reverse complement strand
AGAACATTCGATTCCTTTCACGTCATGAATGGAATAGCGATTTAACCCAATGGGCCAGCGAGTATTTTCGGGATGAGGTCTTGCCGGTTATCAGCCCCCTCGGGCTTGACCCTGCTCATCCCTTTCCGCGCCTCGTCAATAAAAGCCTGAATTTCATACTGTCTCTGGAAGGTAAGGATGCATTCGGCCGTGACAGCGGGCTCGCGATCGTGCCAGCACCACGGTCGTTGCCGCGGCTTATCAAGGTGCCAGCCAGCATCTGTCCCGACGGCGACAACTTCGTATTTCTGTCATCAATTATTCACGCCCACGTGGAAGAGTTCTTCCCCGGCATGACAGTGAAGGAATGTCATCAGTTCCGGGTAACTCGGAACTCGGATCTGGAAATGTCCAACGTCGAAGTCGAAGATGTTGCCAGCGCGTTGCAGGGCGAGTTGCACCTGCGTCGATTTGGAGCCGCTGCAAAACTCGAGGTTGGATCAGCGTGCCCCCGCGAACTCACTGATTTCCTCCTGCAACGATTCAAACTCACAGAAGATGAATTGTTCCGACTCGATGGTCCGGTGAACCTGCAGCGTCTAATGACGCTTACCAGTATGCTCAATCGACCGGATTTGAGTTTTCCAACCTTCACACCGGGAACACCTCTTGCGCTTGATGAGGGTAATTGCGCGTTTACCGCAGTAACCAAGGAAGACCTCCTACTTCTCCACCCCTTCCAGTCTTTCATTCCGATTATCGATTGGGTGCGACAGGCAGCCAAGGATCCTGCAGTGCTTTCCATTAAACAGACTCTTTACCGAACCAACGAGTCCTCGGAGCTTGTTGAGGCGCTGTCAGAGGCCGCTCGTAACGGCAAGGAAGTGACTGTTGTCATCGAATTACGCGCCCGCTTTGATGAGAAGGAAAATCTGCAATTTGCTAGCAAACTGCAGGAAGCCGGTGCAGTAGTCGTATATGGGGTCATGGGTTACAAGACTCACGCCAAGATGCTGCTGATCGTGCGGCGCGAAGGCGGAAAATTGAAACGCTACGCTCATCTAGGCACAGGCAATTATCACCGCAAGACATCACTCGTATACACCGACTACAGTTTGCTGACCTGCGAAGAAACGCTTTGCTCCGACGTTCACAAGGTTTTTCAACAGATCACCGGCATGGGCAAACGTATTGTGCCGGACGTAATGATTCATGCGCCATTTCGACTCAAAAAGTCTCTAATCCGATTTATTCAGCAGGAACGCAGCGCCATTGTAGAAGGAAAACCTGCGCGTATTGTTGCCAAAATGAACGCACTGACAGACCCGGACATTATTCGCGAGCTGTATGCAGCTTCGCGCGATGGCGTGCAGATTGACCTGATCATTCGGGGTATATGCTGCTTAAAACCTGGCATCGAGGGTATTTCTCATAATATTCGCGTTGTTTCGATAATCGGCAGGTTTCTGGAGCATTCTCGCGTCTTCTACTTCGAGAACAATTCGCCCCAGCTGTATTGCTCAAGTGCGGATTGGATGGAGAGAAATTTGATGCATCGCATTGAAGTCGCATTCCCGATCCAACGCAAGAAGTGGGCGAATCGCATTCTGGAAGAAATGGAAATGTATCTGGCCGACAAGTGTCAAAGCTGGGAACTACAGGCCGACGGTAGTTATCTCAAGCTTCAGTCTGACCCCAACCAGACTACAGAACCCATTCAAACCCGATTGTTAAACCAGCTCGCTACCGTGCGTTACAGTTCGGTCTGAGTAACATCTGGCAAAGAATCCTTTTCCAACAGCATGGTATCGGCACCAGTACGCATCATGAAATCCAGCATGCCTTCGCGAAGAGCGGTCGGACTGAAATTCAGCGACCGTAGTGAACATGCCTGCATCAGCCCCATCAATACTGCCCACCCTGGCATTAGCAGATCTTTACGACGGTCCTTGAGCCCGGGAAGCAATAGGTCAGGCTCTGACGCACAAGCCAGCACATCTGGTTTCAACGCCTCCAGCGACGCAATAGATATCGATCCGTCGCCGTAACCACTTTCCTGACAAACAGCTGCCAGCATCTTTGCCGTTCCCGACGACGCATACGCTTCATCCCATGGAGTCTTCAGAGCTTGAGGCCCCAGAGCGGCAAAAGCATCGGCAGCTTGGGCGGTCGCGCGGTCCAACAGCTGTTCCAACGCGTCAGGATTGTCGGGAATTACAGAGAAAAATCGGTCGCGCCAACTGACGCAACCCACGGGAAAACTACGAGTAAAGAAGCGTTTTTCTTGTTGCCCAATAATGACCTCGGTACTGCCGCCGCCTATATCGATGACGAGCCGATTTTTTTGAGAATGGGGGAGAGCGGATAAAACACCGGAATAGACCAGAATCGCTTCCTGATTGCCCGTGATGACGGAAACTTCAAGACCAATCTCAGCGGCTCCTGCAAGAAACTCAGGGGCGTTGCGAGCGAGACGCAGCGCGTTAGTTCCCAATGCCCAGTACTGTCCAATCGGGTACCGGGCCATGACCTGCGCGAACTCTTGCAGGCAATCCATCCCACGCCTAAACGCGGCCGGAGAAATCTCACCGGTTATAGAAACCCCTTCACCAAGCTGAACAATATTACTGAATCGCTCAACAATTTGGCTTTCGCCATCCTGCCACTCCGCAATCAGTAAATGGAAACTGTTCGAACCCAGATCGATACATGCAAACATAGATTAATTTTCTGGCAATAGGCCTCTCTGGAGTACTGACAGTCTGGAATACTACATTTCTTGTGTGTCATTTGCATGACAGAACTGTCAATAAAGGGAGGTAGGGATGCGGGCGGACCTGCCGCCCCATCTCAGATCAGATCATGGACTGCTGATAGTTCTCGATACCAATCTTGCCGATCAGCGCCAGTTGCGTCTCAAGCCAGTCAACGTGCTCTTCTTCGCTGCGCAGAATCGAGGCCATCAGATCGCGACTGACATAATCCTGAACGGTCTCAGCGTATGCGATGCCCTCTTTTAGCGTAGGTAGCGCCTGCATCTCTAGCTCGAGATCGCACTCAAGCATTTCTTTGGTGTTTTCACCAATCAATAGTTTGCCAAGATTCTGAAGATTAGGCAGTCCTTCGAGAAAAAGAATGCGCTCGATCAGTTCATCGGCATGCTTCATTTCATCAATTGACTCTTCGTATTCTTTGCTAGCTAGTTTGCCCAGCCCCCACTCCCTGTACATACGGGAGTGCAGAAAATACTGATTAATGGCAATAAGTTCATTCCCCAACGCTTTATTCAGGTGTTTTACGACTGTAGCATCTGCCTTCATGATCCTTTCCTTTCCAACTTAAAGATGCCATAGAGTGGGCTTTCAGCGCTTTTTTGTCAAGCCAATACCCTATCTAACACATTGATATTAATGAGAAACAATCGCATTACAGCTACGCATTTCAGATGTATACCAGCTTTAAGTTTCAAGCAAGATTAAAAAATGGCAGACGCGGCCATTCACTGACCAGCATTCGGATAGAAATAGAAAATTTAGGAGGTTATGCAGGAGGAGAAAACGTGGAAATCAGCCCGCAGCAGCCTTGACGTAACTGGCTGCTGACGTAAACTCGCTGACAATACTACGGGCGTGCTTGCCGCACTTGCCGCATTCTGAGGCTACGCCAAGTTTATCGCGAATATCAGCCAAACGACTTGAGCCTTCGCGGCACATTGCACGAATCTGAGTGTCGGTGATTTGTCGGCAGATACAAACGTACATGGTAATTTCCTCAGTTGCGCGCAATGTTAAACGGTAATGAGAATGATTGTCAAACGTAATTCTCTTTAGAGTAGAACAATCTTTGTGTGAGACGACGACGTGTTACGATGCGCGCCTTTGCATACAGTTTTCGAGGCTTTGGATTGATACCCCACACTGACAGCGTTTCCATACCGGTCCGCAGGTACTTCCTTTTTGCCTTATTCTTGGTTTTGGCTCTAAAGCTCTTGTTTGCTTTTAAACTTGATCTCTACAGCGATGAAATCTTCTATTGGGAGGCATCTACCCATCCGGCGCTGGCCTACAGTGATCTTCCCTTCATGGCCGCCCTTCTGTCTGGACTTGGCACATTGTTTTTCGGCCACTCCGCAATGGCCGTGCGTTCACTGTTTCTGGTAATGGGGACGTGCATCCCTTTTCTGATCTACTGGATAGCGCTTCCCCTCGTGCCACGAAGGCAGGCATTGGAGGCGGCAGCATTGAGCCTTTGCCTGCCACTGAGCGCATTTCTGGGATTACTTGCAGTTCCTGATGTACCACTGTTGTTCTGGGGACTTTTGATGATCGGGTTTCTGGAACGAGCTACTCGCCGGGACTCGACCCGACTATGGATTGCGACCGGATTCGCGGCAGCGATGGGTGTCAGCACACATTACAGATTCTCTCTTTACATTCTCGCCGCTCTCATCTGGTTAATTGCGTACAAGGATCTTTATCAACAGTGGCGACGACCGGGCCTTTGGTTCGCGGTAGTTCTACTGTGCGCGGGACTTTACCCTTCTGTGGCGTTCAATTTGAACAATCAACTGGGCGGCTTCGATTACCATCTTCTGGAACGCCATCCGTGGGAATTTCAAGCGGAAGGCCTGTTGCATCCGTTGAAGCAAGCTGTGCTAGTGACCCCTTTGTTATACGTTGCACTGCTCCTGACGCTTATAGCTCTGTTAAGAGCAGCAAAGACAGGGGATTCACGGCGGGGACTTTTTGCGCTATTGGCGTTTATAAACCTTGGCGTTTATTTCGTGCTGTCCCCTTGGACAGACAACACCCGCACTTCTATTCACTGGCCGCTTTCCGGCTATCTGCCTTTACTTGTTTTTCTTCCGGAAACACTGCGGTCCCTGCATGCGTGGCTGACGACAAAGTATGGCTCGCCAGCAGCTAAAAATGTCGTGCTTATGACATTCGCAATAGGTTTTTGTGGATCGGTGATAGCTCTGATCGGGGTAGGCTCGCAAAGCATGCATGACCAACTTCGGCCTCTACTGGGTGCCAATGTGCTATCCAACAAGATGGCCGGCTGGAAAGAACTAAACGAATACGCAGGGGAAGTCCTTCAACGTCATCACTTCAGTTCAGACGACCTGATCGTGACTGACAACTATTACACCGGAGCCCAACTCGAACTCGCTCTACCCAATGCCCCCCGAATTTACAACATCGATTCCGACAAGGCCGTCAGAGATGGCCGGGCAATGCAGTACGAATTGTGGAAAGAAAACATGTCGGGGCTTCAAACACAGGCAGGGAAGAGCGCGCTATTTATTACAGAAGACAGCACGCTGACAGTCCCTGACAAGACAGCGACATTGAGTAGAGTCTGTGCCGAATTTGAGCAAGTGGAGTTTCT
>JBBSPQ010000180.1:0-5381 GCA_038258585.1 Pseudomonadales bacterium | reverse complement strand
CGTACTGCAACAGGAAATCAGCGCTGCCTCGTGAGGCAGCTGATCAAGGAGTAATGAATGATCGTAAGAAATTTGAACGAGTGCGCGGACTCAGAACGTTGCGTCCGCTCAATGACGTGGCAGAGTGTGCGCATGCTGCTCGCCGAAGACAAGATGGGCTTCTCGTTTCATATCACTACAATTTATGCAGACACTGAAACCCCGATGCACTATCAGCAACACTTAGAATCGGTCTACTGCATCTCCGGCAAGGGCGAAATCAAGAACCTTGCGGACGGTAAAGTTTATCCAATACAACCTGGCACCCTTTACGTATTGGACAAACACGACAAGCACATCCTCTACGCACACGAAGAGCTCTCTCTCGCTTGCGTTTTCAACCCACCGCTGACCGGCAAGGAAGTTCACAACGCGGAAGGCTCTTACCCGCTCGAAACTGCCTGACAGGTTGGCGCCAATAGTTCACTCGGGAAACCCTCATGTTGGTCAGCTTTGTACTATGTCTTCTGGTCTTTGTACTCATCGGCCTCAGTGCCGCCTTTCGCAGTAAAGGGACCAGTCGCGACTACTACTTGGCCGATCAAGGCGTAGCCCCATCGCTGGTGGGGCTGTCCGCCGTTGCCACCAACAATAGCGGCTACATGTTCATCGGCGCAATCGGCTACACCTACGCCACCGGGCTTGCCTCGGTATGGCTCATGGTTGGCTGGATCGCCGGCGACTATCTCGCGTCCTTGTTTGTACACAGACGTTTGCGCGAAGCGGCGGAGGCTTCCCAAGAATCGAGCTATGCAGGGATTCTCAGCAACTGGGGGTTCGGACGTCGCTATGGCAACCTGCGCCGCCTGGCAGCGGTCATCACTTTATTGTTTCTTCTCGCCTATGCCAGTGCTCAGCTGATTGCCGGCAGCAAGGCGTTATCCGTCTTGCTTGACTGGCCCGTGTGGGCCGGCGCGATGGTCGGGGCTGCCATCGTCGTCGCTTATTGCTTCGCTGGCGGAATACGCGCCTCTATCTGGACCGATGCAGCGCAATCCGTGGTGATGATCATTGCTATGGGAATGCTGCTTGTCGTCGCTGTAAATGCCATGGGTGGTTTAGACGGGGCACTGAGCCGGATGGGCGAAATTGATCACTTCCTCGACTGGTATCCCCAAGACTTGCCGTTTCCCGGCATCGGCGGCGGTGTATTGTTTGCTGCCAGCTGGTTGTTCGCGGGGCTATCCGTGATCGGTCAGCCGCACATCATGATTCGCTTCGTATCACTCGAAGACCCAGCCAAAATGCGCCGCGCCAGACTGTACTATTACCTCTGGTTCACCGCTTTCTATTCGATGGCGATAGGCGTAGGACTGCTCGCCCGCGTAATGTTGAACAACCCAACAAACTTTGACGCGGAACTCGCCTTGCCAACCATGGCCTTGCAACTGCTACCACCACCCTTGGTCGGACTGGTCCTTGCCGGCATTTTCGCCGCCACCATGTCCACCGCAGACTCCCTTATCCTTAGCTGCTCCTCCGCGCTAAGCAATGACCTGCTACCCCAAAAGATCGAGTCCCCATGGCTGGTGCGCCTCTCCACCCTGATCATCACCGTCATAGCACTCGGCCTGACCTTCACCAGCGAACAGAACGTATTCGCGCTGGTAATCATGGCTTGGTCCGCACTGGCCAGCGCCTTCGCCCCACTTCTGCTTGTATTGTGCCTAGGAAGAAGACCGAGCGAGGGGCTGGCCATCACGATGATGCTCGTTGGTCTGGCAGTCGCCTCACTGTGGCGCTGGGCGGGCTTGGCGGATGCCGTGTACGAAGGGATGCCGGGAATATTAGCAGGCCTCCTGGTTTACGCAGTCGGAACTATGATGCTAAAAAAACCATCCCGCCTACGAGCTGGCCTACCAGCGAACGAAACGAATTAACTCTAATTTTGCTGAGGAAAGCGCTCTATTTTTCGCCAAAACTGGCGCCTGAAAATGCAGGGTTTGAACGTGAAGAGCTGTGGAAGTACTGAAAGCAACGAAGGACCGTCGAGCGCCATGGATGGCGCGAGCCTAGCCAAACAAGTACTTAGGTGGGGGCGTGTCCTGTGTCTTTTCTGTGCTCCCACAGCTCTGTCCACCGAACCACAAACCACTTTACTTTACTACTTAACACCTATTCGTCCTTATTACTGTTATTGAACTCCTCAACAGCCACACGATTCAACTCAGCAGTCCGCTTTTCAAACACCGCCTTGTGCAGAATATCCGCGAGCGTCTCCCTGAAAGTATCGTTGTGCAAATACGCACAAACGCCACCATCAGCCATATCCAACGCCCGCTTCTTCAGATCCTCGCGATGATCCTCACTCACCAGAATCACCGGCGTCGGCGTACGCATCGGACTCTTCCTCTCAATCGCCCGCAACCGATAAAGGAACTGATCACGCGGCTTTTTGTAGTTATTCCAACCCGTAATTATGCACGACAACTTGTTGGTGAGCAGACCAAACCCGCGATCATACTGACGAATCGCATCCATCGTGTTGGCTTCATTGTACGTATTGATACTGGTGTACAAACCAGTGGCACCAATCTCGGCAGCGATCTCGTCGACCAACTTGTTGTCCAGATCGTAGATAAGGATGACCGGCTTGAAACTCATCTTGTAACCTCTAAATTCAACGCAGCAGTTGCCCGCCATCAACATCCACAGTAGTGCCAGTAGCATAGCCATTGAGCATCAAGTAAATCAACGCACCAGCCACCTCTTCGGGACGACCAACCCGCTCGACCAACTGCCCTTTCACCATCGCCGCCACTCTTTCGTTACGCTGCTCGCCCAAGCCGTCAAACAATGCCGTGTCAATAATGCCTGGAGATACAACATTGATGCGGATTGGCGCAATCTCAGTGGCCACCGAACGAACCATATTCTCAACCGCCGCACCCACACAGCTTAGGGCTGAGCTGTTGGGCTTAACCTTTCTAGCTGGAGCGCCGCTGACCACAGTGATAGAGCCATCTTTGGCAACGAAGGGAACGCCCGTGCGAATCACCTTGGCATAACCCCAAAGCTTGCCGAAGGCATCCTTGAACTGGTCTTCCGTCTGTTCGATAAATGGCTTCAGCGTGCGGGTGCCACCAGTGGCTGCCGACACCAAATGATCGATTGTCCCGACTTCCTGAAACAGAGATCGCATCCCTTCTTCATCGTGAGTATCCAATGTCACCAGATTCACTTTGCCGTTGGTGGCGGTCCGTGCCTTTTCCATATGAGCACTGGAACGGCCCGCCGCCCATACCTTCGCACCGAGTTCGCTGGCGGCTATGGCAGTGGCTAGCCCGATGCCTGAGGTTCCGCCGATTACGACAACATTCTTGCCAGCCAACGCTGTGTTGCTAAACTTACTCATTCTGGTTCTACCCCTGATATTCTGGTTGTGTTTCCGACAGTCCAATGCCTTTTGGTGCTGGAAACAAAGGCCGCAAATGTTAGCACATAATCAGTCCCCCACTCAGGTGGCGCGTATTTTCACGTTGCAGGCTTTACCCGTAAGCGGAGAACTGGCATGTTAATGAGCAATTGCACCACTTGCCCTTGTCTCAAAACCCTCAGGTCTCAAGAACCTCAGTTCACAAAACATCAAAGGAGTATGTCATGGTCAGGATTTCAATCGTTGTGGGTCTCTCTGTCCTTTTCAGTGCTTGCGGCACTTGGGTCCAACTGACCTCCGCTGGTCGTCTGGTCAGTGTGGCGACGCCAGCCGAAGTGGCAAACTGCACGCGACTCGGCTCCAGCAATGCAAGTGCAATCAGCGAAATCGTCTTCGTCCAGCGCGGCAGCAAAAAGCTTCAGGACGAGCTGATTGATCTGGCAAAAAATGAGGCTGGCGATATGGGCGGAAACCGCATTGTCGTTGAATCACCCATTGCCGAAGGCCATCAGACATTTGGGGTGTATCGTTGCGGATTCTGAACTATACTCTGCGCGGCTTACCGAATGGTCACAAATACCGATGATGCAGCGTAATCCTGGAAAGGGGGCGGTGACAGGATCGGCTGGGGTTAGAAAATGGACAGTAGACTCCTGGCAATCAGCCGCTTTTTCGGGCAGGTGCCACTTCATATACTAAAAAGAAAATGGTTGATATTGATTGCACTTATAGTATCAACCGCGCTCATGTCCTATGGTGCGATGACTCGCACTACGTTGGACATGACCATTGACAGCTTCATTGATCAAGATGATCCGGCGATTGAAGCCCTCAACGAGTTCCGCACACAGTTCGGCAGCGACGACTCGGTATTTCTCGTCTATCACGCCAAAGACGGCGATGTATTTTCCGCGCAGTCCTTGCGCGCACTGCAGCAACTGACTCACGACTTACAACACTGGCAGGAACTAGACTCCAGCAATTATCCTGCGCAGCTCAGCGACATGCCGGTGGATCTTCAGGAGCTCGGCAAGATTCGTCGAGTCCAGTCTCTGACAACTGTGAGAGTACAGCGCAATGAAGGCGACACATTGCGATCAGATCGATTAATTCCAGAACAGATTCCATCTGACCCCGCCGCTCTTCGAGCGATTCGCGAAAGCGCCATGGCCGAGGAAGATTACAAGCTGCTGTTTTATTCAGAAAACGGTGAGTATGCGGGCATCGTCATTCAAACAATATTCGGCGCTGAGCCCATCGCAGGATTCACACCCGAAATCGACACAGACAGCATATCGCTCGACAGCAGCTTCAGCAATTTTGACGACACTGACTCCACAGATCTGGATATCGACCTAGGTTTTACTCTCAACTATGACGAGAATGTGCAGGTACAGGACATTCCTTTTCAAGCAGTAGACATGTTCGGCTACAGCAACTTCTTCAATGCGATTAAAGCCGTCTATTCCCAATACGACGAACAACTCGAATTCTATCCGGTAGGCAATCCTCCCATGATGGAGTTCGTCTACCGCACCCTGCAGCAGATGATGCTATTGGGCATCGCCATGATTGCCATATTTGTGGGACTGTTGTGGGTGCTGTTCCGATCTTTCAGCGCCGTTTTGTGGCCCATTCTGACTATAGCGCTGAGTTTGGCATGGACCTGGGGTGCCACAGCCTGGCTGGGAGTCGCATTGTCGACGATGATCTCCCTGACCTGCCTGTTAGTGTTTGCAGTGGGCATCGCCGACTGTGTTCATGTCATGAGTGCATATTTTGCCTTTCGAAGAGACGGGCTGGATCACGAACAGGCTTTACTCAATGCCTATGAGAAAACCGGGCTGGCAATTTTTGTTACGACACTCACTACCATGGCTGGCGTCTTGGCATTGAGTTACTCGGATCTCCTTCCTATAAAAGTTTTCGGTGTGATGTCGGCACTGGGCGTGTTCATGGCGCTCGT
>JBBSPQ010000179.1:0-5399 GCA_038258585.1 Pseudomonadales bacterium | reverse complement strand
ATTGGGGTTCCTGGGGGTGGCCGACAACGCCACGCAAGGAGAGATGCATTATCGCTACGCCTCAACGCTCAAATCCTATATTGATAAAGGGGTTGAGCTGGGACTGTTGTCTCCCCATTTGCTGGAATACGATCTGGACCTTCTGGGCGAAGCCTTGAATGCCGAGCGCGACGATCAGTTCACCTACCTTGGGCTGCAGACTCTGTACGACCGCTACTTTATCCACAGCGAAGGCGTTCGTTTTGAGCTGCCGCAAGTGTTCTTCATGCGCGTGGCCATGGGCCTTGCCTCCAATGAAGAAAATCGCGAAGAACGTGCGATCGAGTTCTACAACCTGATCTCCAGCTTCGATTACATGACCTCGACGCCACAGCTTTTCAACTCCGGCACACTGCGGCCACAACTGTCGTCATGCTTCCTAACTACAGTGCCCGACGACTTGTTCGGCATCTATAGCGCTATCCGTGACAACGCCATGTTGTCCAAGTGGGCTGGCGGTCTGGGTAACGACTGGACTCCAGTGCGCGCACTGGGTGCTCACATTACGGGTACCAATGGCAAGTCACAGGGCGTTGTCCCCTTCCTGAAAGTGGTCAACGATACAGCCGTGGCCGTGAATCAGGGTGGCAAGCGCAAAGGCGCTGTTTGTGCCTACCTAGAAACCTGGCACATGGACATAGAGGAATTCATCGAGTTGCGTAAGAACACGGGCGATGATCGTCGTCGTACTCACGATATGAACACAGCCAACTGGATTCCTGACCTGTTCATGAAACGTGTCTTTAACGATTCTGACTGGACCTTGTTCTCGCCCAACAACGTACCCGATCTGCACGATTTGCATGGTCGTGCGTTCGAAGACGCTTATTGCGAATATGAGCGTCTGGCGATTGCAGGCAAGATTGAAGTCTACAGAACGGTCAAAGCCAAAGACCTGTGGCGCAAGATGCTGTCGATGCTGTTCGAAACCGGCCATCCATGGATCACGTTCAAAGACGCCTGTAATGTGCGCTCACCACAGCAGCACGTCGGCGCCATCCATTCCTCCAACCTGTGCACAGAGATCACGCTGAACACCAGTAAGGAAGAAGTGGCGGTGTGTAACCTGGGTTCCGTCAATCTGGTGAATCACCTCAACGAGAATGGCCTGGATCAGGAAAAACTGCAGCGCACTATTAACACAGCCGTGCGCATGCTGGATAACGTCATCGACATCAACTACTACTCGGTTGATCAGGCAGAGACCTCCAACCTGAAGCACAGACCTATCGGCATGGGCATCATGGGTTTCCAGGACACGCTGCATGCGTTGAAGATTGCTTATGCTTCCGATCGCGCTGTCGAGTTTGCCGACTCTTCCATGGAAGCCGTCAGTTATTACGCCATCAAGGCGTCTACTGATCTGGCTGAAGAGCGTGGCGTTTACCAAAGCTATCAGGGTTCACTGTGGGATCGCGGCATTCTGCCTATCGACTCACTTAAAATGTTGGCTCAAGAACGTGGCGAAGAGTTCTTTGAAGTAGACCTGAGCCAGACTCTGGATTGGGATAGCTTGCGTGAGCGAATCAAGACTGTTGGCATGCGTAATTCCAATGTACTGGCAATTGCCCCGACCGCAACCATTGCCAATATTTCCGGCGTGTCGCAGTCCATTGAGCCGACGTTCCAGAACCTGTTTGCTAAATCGAATCTTTCGGGTGAGTTCACTGTCGTGAATCCTTATCTGGTCCGTGACCTCAAGGCTCTGGATCTGTGGGACGCAGTGATGGTTGCTGACCTGAAATACTACGAAGGCAGTGTGAGCAAGATCGACCGTGTGCCACAACACATAAAAGATCTCTACGCCACCGCGTTTGAAGTTGAGCCACGCTGGTTGGTGGACGCTGCCAGTCGCCGCCAGAAATGGATCGATCAGGCTCAGTCTTTGAATCTGTATATGGCTGGTGCTAACGGCAAGAAACTGGATGTCACGTACCGCATGGCCTGGCTGCGCGGACTCAAGACGACTTATTACCTGCGCGCATTGGGCGCCACGTCAGCGGAAAAATCCACTGTCGACAGAGGCAATCTGAACGCTGTTTCCAGCCAGATGGCGGCGGTTGCGGCAGAAGTACCCAAGGCCTGCTCGATTGACGATCCAGATTGCGAGGCCTGTCAATAACGAGCTCGTCAATAAAAGCCCGTCCGTAACAAATTACGCCGGCTACAAATTATATTAGTTAGGAGATATCACTATGTTGTCATGGGATGAGTTTGATACTGAGGAAGACATTGCCTCAGTATCATCAGCAAAAACCAAGGCCGCCGCTGGGGTCCAGGATCGAGAAGCCCGGCCCGAAACCGTGCTCGAAACCCTGCCCGAAACAAGAGTGGCTGAACAGCCACCGCGTCAGGAATCGGCACCACAGGCAGTGGCTCCAAAACCTGCCGCACCGGTTCAACGAACCACAGCATCTGCAGAAGCTGTGCCTAATGCCAACGCTCTGCAAAAAGCCATTCGATCGCTTGAGACTCTCGACATTAACGAAGGTATTAGTGAACTGGAAGAGTCTGCCCAGCGCGTTGCGGTAGACGACAAACGCATGATCAATTGCCGCGCTGACCTCAATCAGCTGGTGCCATTCAAATATGACTGGGCTTGGCAAAAGTACCTAGATGGTTGTGCCAACCACTGGATGCCACAAGAAGTAAACATGAACGCGGATATCGCATTGTGGAAGAGCAAGACTGGGTTGACCGCTGACGAACGCCTGATCATCAAACGCAACCTGGGTTTTTTCTCGACCGCAGACTCACTGGTTGCCAACAATCTGGTGCTGGCCGTGTACCGTCTGATCACCAACCCCGAATGCCGTCAGTACATTCTGCGTCAGGCATTTGAAGAAGCGATTCATACGCATGCGTACCAGTACTGCATCGAATCGCTGGCGATGGACGAAGGCGAAATCTTCAACATGTATCACGAAGTCCCTTCCGTCGCGAAGAAAGCCTCATGGGGTTTGCGCTACACCAGAGAGTTGTGTGATCCGACGTTCAATACTGGCACGACGGAGAATGACCAGGCTCTGTTGCGCAATCTGATCGCGTTCTATTGTTGTATGGAAGGTATTTTCTTCTATTGTGGTTTCACCCAGATTCTTTCGATGGGTCGCCGCAACAAGATGATGGGGACGTCCGAGCAGTTCCAGTACATTCTGCGCGATGAATCCATGCACCTGAATTTCGGCATCGACATGATTAACCAGATCAAACTGGAAAATCCCGCGTTATGGACCGACAAGATGAAGGAGACCGCCACCCAGATGATTCTAGAGGCTACCCAGCTCGAGATCGAGTACGCGCGCGACACAATGCCACGCGGAGTCCTCGGTATGAATGCGGTCATGATGGAAGAGTATCTGCAATTCATTGCTAACCGCAGACTCGTTCAAATCGGTCTTCCAGAGCAATTCAAAGGGGTCAAGAATCCCTTCCAGTGGATGTCCGAAATTATGGATCTGCGCAAGGAAAAGAATTTCTTTGAAACCCGCGTCACCGAGTACCAGACAGGTGGGGCACTCAGCTGGGGGGATTAGTCAGATCATGAACCGTGAAAAGAAAGAGATGACAGACGACGGATCTATTCTCCGCAACGAGCGGGTTCTTCACTGAACCCGTTCTACTCCTATGCCGTATGTTCGGCTTAATCGGACACACTCATGTCCAACGTTTCTTCGTTCGAAAAAAGCAGCCGCACCGTTGGTGCTCTGTTGCTCGCCGCCGGGTTCAGTCGTCGGTTCGGTGACAGTAAGTTGCAGACAAAACTTGCCAGCGGTCAGACTGTTTTTGCTCAAACACTGGCACGTATTGCCACCGCCACCCCCAACATTATGGTCGTAACACGCGATCAACTTAGCCAGGTGCGGCAAGACATTTCTCTTCAAACCAACTGCAATATCACGACCCTGCTTTGTCCTGATTCTGACAAAGGTATGGGACACACGCTCGCCTATGGCATGAGTCATATTCCCGCTTGGGATGCCTGTCTGGTCTGTCTTGGTGACATGCCGTTCATCACAACGCAGACCTACGAGAAATTGTTGTCGGCACTGCGCAGTAATGGAATAGTGCAACCTGTTTTCAATGATCAGATCGGCAATCCAATTGGGTTCGGCTCCCGCTTTTACACTGCACTGCAAAGGGTGACCGGAGACACCGGCGGTCGTGCGGTCGTGAAGGCTAATCGTGATCACATTATCCGAATCGCGATCGACGACCCTGCAATACTCCAGGACATTGACACCCCGGCCGACTTGACGAGACTGGATAGCGGCGACAATCGATAAGGCCAGCGCACGTCAGAACACCGATGAGCATTGCCAATCGCCATATGGAAACCCTACAATCTGCCAGACCAAAGACATAGGATCCACAATGAAAAAATTGCTTGCGTCTGTTCTAGCCACAATGGTCGCGCTGTTACTACCGGCGTTATCGGCGTCTGCCGATATCACTACGGCGACTGCTGTCATGGAAAATTCCGGCAATCCATTGATACTGATGCGCACTTCGCGTGGCGACATCTATGTCGAACTTTTTCCTGAGGCTGCGCCCCGCAACGTCACTAATTTCATGAGCCTTGCCAATGCCGAAGTCTCTATGTTCGACGCCGCCACCGGCACCACAGTGAGTCCCAATTTCTACGACAATATTAATTTCCATCGCATTCTGCCCTTTACCCTCATTCAAAGCGGTGCATCACGACAGGAGGGTGCGCCTGTACCGGAATACAAAATCGATGACGAGATCAATGCCCGTCAATTCGGTTTGAACGATGAAAAGGTATTGAATGAAAACGGTACTCCGCATCCATGGCTAAACCTGAAGAGCAAAGAAGATTTCGAGCGTGAAATACTTGTGCCGTTGTATCGACGCTTGGGTATCAGCAATCCTGACGCGTTAGAGATCCAACAATCCGCAGTGCTCACCGCCCTGCGCGCGATGACGCTGCAACAGGCATACGAGAATCTGGGTTTCCGCTACAACGATAGACTCGCTTCACGCGCGCCCATCCGTGGCAGCGTTGGCATGGCGAGTGCCGGCCCCAATACCAATCAATCGGAATTTTTCATTGCCAATATCGATATGCCTTGGTTGGCTGGCAAGAGCACCATCATAGGGCAAGTTGTAGAAGGTCTGGACATTGTGGACAGGATTAATCAATCCGCCGCCTTACGAGGTGACAGTACCACCCCCAGCGCCAATACCAGCACCATGATTTTTGACATACGACAGGTTAATGTAGCGCAATAGAACTCGACCCTTGGTGTTTCGAGCCTTGATGTTTAAACAGTGAGAGACTAACGAATGTCAAAAAAATCAAAAAAAATAAAATCCACCAGCATTCTTCCCATGTGCGT
>JBBSPQ010000178.1:0-5413 GCA_038258585.1 Pseudomonadales bacterium | reverse complement strand
TGTTCTTCATTGTATTCAACGTTATTCGTTGTCTTATGATCGAATCTGGCAGTGGGGGTGGGGACTTTGTTCTAGGATTTAAATCGTGTGTGCAAACGCTGTTATCTTACTGCGAAAGCGACAATCCTATTTGCGCCATCAAGGCCTCTAAGCACAAGTATTTGTTACTAAATGAGATTGTGAAATGTAGACTCTATCAACGCCAAGGAAGGGTTGAACCTCGACAAGTAAAACGAAGATCCAAGCCCTTTAAACTTATGGTAAAACCAAGAGCGGAATTAAGGAGCGAGATGTTCGCGAAGACGGCTTAACTTAGTGCCATTCGAACCTGACCCCTTGATTTCCTTATTGACCGACAGCGTAGCAGCTTGAGATATCCGGCCATTGATCCTCCTTGATGGCCGTGTAATGGCTCCAGAACTCCTTGTCGATGGCCTTCAATCGGGCGGGCGTGTCTGCTCGACGGTATCGTGCCAACTGTGACGGGCCGCCGTTATAAGCGGCATAGGTTGCCTTTATTAAATTGTCATCACCGCCGGGCTGCTCGTGCTCGCCACGCCGGATCGCATAATCAACCATGTAATGGGTCAGAATTTCAATGCCAGCGTTTACGTTGTAGTCGACCTCATCACTGAGGCGGTCAAGATCGTAGACCTTGCGCCAGACCCGACCGTTAATCTGCATCATGCCCACTGCCCCAACGGGTGAACGCAGCACTTGCGGATCGTTACTCGAACCTGCGAGCTGGCGCCAGCAGGATTCTTTCCATGCTGTGGCACGAAGCAGAGGATCGAGTCGCTCTGCCATTCTGTCTGGCATGCTGTCATTTTCGGCCAACCAGGCGCTGGCTTGCTCTTTCAGCAAGCTGGCGACCAGTTCAAGGTAGTCATCGAGGGTCTCCAGTCGCGGGACTTGCCCTTTAAGCGCCTCGGCCGGGGAGATGCTTTCGGCTTGAGCGGTCGGCAGCAGCCAGGACCCCACCCAGCGCAAACCACCGGCGATTTGTCGCGTCAATTCCGCTGATCTGAATACGGACTCATCTCCGGCATCAAATCCAAACAAAGCGCGAAACTCCGGATCTACCTCCAAGGGCAACGGGGTAAAACTCGGTGGCACCGCTTCGGCAAGTAGCAGGCGGGCAAGTCTGCGCAGCCCGTCGCGGGTGATTTCCAAGCCATAATCAGACCCCAGGGCGTCGAGTGCCCGCAGCGCGTCACCACCCGCGATAAATGCGGCAAGCCTGAAATCAACTTCCAAACCCGGGGTCTCGAGACCTTCAAGTTCGCTCATCAAGGGTCGCAGCCGATCCCAAGTGGTCAGGAAAAGTTCTCGAACCGGATCGGACGCGGAATCATCGAGCGTTAGCGCCTCGGCAATCGCGTATCGCGCGTCCAGTAGCGCGGCGAGTAATTCACTTCGTAAGGCATTGGAATTGGTCGATTGGCCCAGGGCCGAAATGATCGTAGTCAGAAAGCCGTCGAACTCGTCTTCAAGCGTTTGCCATTGAGCCACTTCGCTGGCGTCCAAACTTGGCTCGGATGCTTGATCCGCCAGTGCAAGAGCGCGAACCTGAAAAGCCAGCCAGGCTCTGATGCCTGCTTCTTCAGTTTCGAGGCGGACAATGCGCGTCCGCTGGACCAGAGACTGCTCATCAGCTTGCGCACGCTCCGGACCCAGCAATTGTTCGATCAATTCATCCAGGCCGTTCAGCGGCCCGGCTAGGTCAATTTGAACGCTGTTCATGCGCGGCAACACCAGCGCGTCGGCAATAACCCGGGCCGGTGTGCTTAAAATGCCGGCGCTACCATCTGGACGCGACAGTTCAATCGAATCTGGCACAAACTCTATGACCAATCCCGATGCTGTCACCTGAGGAGTCAGTCTCAGTGCAAGTCGGCCTTGCCATGGCGTCGGACCCCGGCAGGCACCTAGGATCTGAGCACCGGTCGTTGCAGTCAATGCCATGCCGACGGCCAGTTGCCCATCTTCCTCGGTCACCACCACCAGATCGGACAACTCAACCCGGTTGCACAGGTCGTCGCCAAGCGTACCTTGACCGTTCTCATCGAGTTCCAGGGCGCGACCAATCGCGGCCTGGATCTGGACGGTTTCAGCCAGCAAGGGGATTTCAACTTCGCCCGCAGACAGCGCGTTCGAACTGTATAAGACGCAAAGCAGCCATACAATTTGTTTCATTCGATGTTCCAGTTGTCACAAGCAAGAAAGGTTACGAGTTAGGGCCAGATATTAGCCTGTTCTATTATGCCGCCGATTTTAGTCACGTGTCATGGGTTCTACCCCGATTCTACTCGCTTCCAGAAGCAAACGTGGATACGTACAAAATCTCTACTTGCTCTCTAGCCCAAGGAGTTCTCCGAAGAAACTTCAGGCTGGATTTCACTGAAGGATCATTCTTGAAACAATTAATACTGATCCTATTGGCAAGTTCATTCCAGCCGTAATGATCAACAAGCTTCACAACTACACCCTCAAGAGTGACTCCGTGTAAGGGGTTATTCGGCTGCTCATCTCTCATATTTGAATAAATCCTTCGCTTGATGATCATTGAATGCAAAACGCCTCTGCTCAGCGACTTCTGAGATGTTGTTACGTGGTTTCCAGATCATTACAGGCTTGGGGGTATTTGCAATCTCTGAACCTAGTTTTTCTATTCTCCAGTCAGTGTCTGACAGAGGTAAAAGTTCGTCGTATAAACTAGGGGCCCACCAGCATTCGACCACCACTCCATTCATGAGGCTGAGTGCCTGCATTACCCTTACTCACCAGACAGTTATCCATAATCGTAGCTCGATAGTGCCTTCAGATCATCGTGAGATTATCTGCACTTAAAGAACGATATATTTCCTGTAAAACGCGTGGAAAAGTTGACCGGTTCACTTAGGTATTGTTGACCATGTAGGTTTTCAGGGGGTTCTACCTCCTTTTTTCAAACATGCGCATAACACCCATGTTCTGGCGCTAAAGTATATTAGCGCGATTTTTACGAAAGCAAAAAGACATGACTGTATGCTTTGGTCGCTCAGAAACGAATTGCTAGTGGTTAGACACCAAGAACAATCCGGAGCCCGTCATTGACTTTCTGAATTGCCGAATCCGGCAACCCTCGTACCCGTTCGGTAAGTACGGACCTATCGACGGTGAGCACTTGAGAAACGTTGACGACTGAAGGTCTGGACAAGTCAGATTCAGATTTGGCGAGACGAACATTGCCTTGCGCTTCTGCTAGTGCAAGGTTTGAAGTAAGCACAGCCACAATCACTGTGGCGATTCGACTGTCGTTGAAAGAGTTGGATTGAATGACAAGGACGGGACAACGTAAGCCTGGACCATAACCAGAGGGTTCTGCCAATGACGCCCACCAAACCTCACCACGCTTCATGATCTAGGACACGTAGTTGCGCCTTAGCCAGTTGCGCGGTGTCCTGTCATTCGCTCAGAATTTTTCGATCAGATCTGCCCTGAACGTAACCCCGAGGCCCGGGCCTTGAGGCACTTTAATTTGGCCGTCCGCTTCTAGGACGGGCGGGTTCTCAAACACCTCCCAACCCTCAAAGATATCCGCGTGGGGCGGTTCGTGGATGAACTCTGTTATTGGGCCGTTTGGCATGGACGCGATAAGGTGGATTCCGCAGATATTGACTAAGCGCCGTTCCAGTGGCGCCGAGTGCGGCGAGACTTGTCTGTTGTACGCCGCCGCGAGGGTGCCGACAGTGCGGGACATAAGGGGTCCTATGTCGCCAATCTCTGGCATGAGGATGTCGAAACACCCCTGCTCAAGAAGCCACTTAAACTCATGGATGCCCCAGTTTGCCTCGCCGCCGGCCATCGGCATAGCGAGGAGCCGGTTGAGCTCTGCCAACCGCTCGAAGTCATAGCGAGGCAGTGGCTCTTCGAACCAATAAACGTTGAGCCGCTGGTACTCCATCGCCGTGTCGTAGGCCCGCTTGAAGTTCCAGTACGTCGGATCCTCCCCATTGGCGTCTGCATCGCCGGGCGCCTTGTTGCCGTCGCAAAGGATGTGGAAGTCATCGCCCACTGCATCTCGAACCAACTCAACGACGCGCACATCTTCCTTCATCGTCCTGAACCCGGAACGCAATTTGAGGGCGCGCCAGCCTTTCTCTTTAAGACCAATGGCGATTTCAACCCGGTCTTCCACAGTGCCGATGCCCCACATGGCCGCGTAAGGCAGGATTCGGTCGCGTCCACCGCCCCAGAGCTTGTAGAGCGGTAAATCCGTTGCTTTGCCCAGCAGATCCCAAAGCGCGATCTCTACCGAGGCGCCCCATCGGCGCTGCGGGGCGTATAGCGCCGCGGCATGCTGATTGATCTCGAAAGGATCTTTGCCAACGAGAAGTTGTGTTACTGTCTCAAGGTTCTCTGGAGGGATGCCGGGGCCGATGCCCACAAGGCCTTGATCTGTGTGCACTTCAGTGACGGTGAAATTACCAATCTGAACGAGTAGCCCTCCACGGGGAGTATCGACACGCCGGGCAAGGATGCCCTTGTCTCTGATCAGCTTGATCCTGATCAAACGGACATCAGTGATTTTTAGGCGCGCCGACTGTGCCGCCAGCGCTGCCTGCGGCAACATCAATGGCATCGTCACAAGACCGGACAAACCGGTTAAGAAATCTCGTCTCAGCATAGCAGCATCCTATTTTTATTTTTTTGTAGCCAAATTAGATTAAATACCATATGACTTTTATTGCTTCGATTCAACTTCTACTGATTGGCTACTGTTTTTTGGCTTTTTATCTATCAACACATCCTGCTGCCATCTGCTAGGCTTCTTGTCGGTGCGATGTATACACCCTACCCAGCAGCAGGGTCGCTTTTTTCCTTCAAGAAGCTCCTCAGTAGTTCGAATGATCCGCTTTACTCTAGTCTTCTCCTGTTTGGCGTCTTCTACCCAGCAAATAAATTCGTTGCGGCCAATAGGAGACAAGGCTTCCCAAAGAGCAATCATGTCTTTTTCAGTTAATGCCTTAGCCAAATCAACGGGTAATTCGTGTACTAGACCTCCTGAAATATTTGGATTCATATTTAAAACCTACTTTTAACAGAGCTACAAACTAACGATTCCGGGCACATAACGCTTTTCTAAGTGGTGCGGCGTAGCCGCAGTCCCGCGAAGCCAACTTTAGCTGGCGAAGTAAACTTGAGCAACTTGCTATGCACCGCGATTGATCGCTTCGACTCCTGAAAAGTGCACGCCCGACAAGAATGCCATATCCCGATTCCATGTCGCTAAATCGTCCCGATTGAATTCCTGAGTGAATTATGCCCGCATGCACGCGCCATCACTTGCATCAATTCCACGGATGCTCGGAAAAAATTGTTAAGGCGAACGGCAGAAGCATCGATATCAAGTCGCTTTCGCAAAACCGCC
>JBBSPQ010000177.1:0-5471 GCA_038258585.1 Pseudomonadales bacterium | reverse complement strand
GGTCGCAACGGGACTGATTTCACGGCTACGGTTTGCGGCGTCAGTTACGGGACGAATGTGTTGGCGGTGACTCGCTTTTCTATCGTTGACAATCAGCTGGGTGCGGATCTTACCGAAGCCGATATCGTGTTCAATCAGGCTGTTAATTTCGATGTCTATGACGGGCCTATCCGTAATGATGCAATGGATTTTAACCGGGTGGCACTGCACGAGCTCGGTCATGCGCTTGGATTGGACCACCAGCAGGGCGGCAATGCGCCTGCGATTATGAGGCCTACCGTTGGTAACACGTTCACTCTTCAAGCAGATGATATTGCTGGGGTGGCGCAACTCTACAACGGGTTCATCAATTGTCCCGTCACACTCCTGGATTTCGGTGTCGTCGCTGGGTCGTTGGCCAACGGGGACTGCACGATACGGCAAATGCTGGGAGCACCAGATGACAGTTTTGTAGACGTGTATCAGCTCGACTTGAAGCAGTCTGCAACTGTCACTTTCACCCTGAATTCGTCAACGCTCGACTCCGTTTTGATCCTGATGGCCGGCAACTCTCAAATTCTGCAAATTGACGACGATGGAGGTTCTGGATGCAATGCCCGGATCAGCCGTATCCTTGCTGCGGGGACCTATGCAGTGCTCGCGAACACCTACAGGACAGCCACTACTTGTGGATCCATTGTCGGTCCGTATGATCTTACGGCGACCTACGTGAGTAATACATTGCCCGTTCTGGGACGCTATACCAGCTTTCTTGGCGGACCAGTAAACGCCGTCTTTTCTGGAGGCGTGACGGTCAACAACGGCGTCACATACCGCAATAACGTCACCTCTTCTCAAGAGTTCGATGTAGTCGGTCGAATCAACATCGATCCGGCACATATTGGCAAGCCAGGATTTATTATTGTTGCTGCGGTGCTACAAGACGGCCAGATTCTGGTTAAACACCCTTCCCAAGGGTTTATGCCCTATAACCCGCAGGCTCCTTTGCTGTCTATTGCGACCACCAAAGTGCTGGGTGCAACAGAACCGGTGGATATTCTCGCCAATACGGTCGCGTCTCAGCTGGGGTTGAATCAAATTACGGTGGGGTTTCTTACGGGTTACGGTCTGACAGAAAACCCGGCTCAGTTGTATTTTCATGAGGAACCCATCAGTTTGATCGTGACGCCGTGATGTATTCTAAATTTACTCGGAACCCTCCGGCGCTGTATAATATCGCGCATCTCGCCACCGTCGTTAATGTCAGATTATCAGGCGGTAAGATTCAGAATATTCAGATTGATCATTTCAAGAGGAATTTAGCGTGGCAGTTTTCAACATCAATATCAGTTCTCGTGTGTTGCGTTTCAGTTTGCTGGCAGTCAGCTTGATTTTTGCTGGCTCCATTGCCGCCCAGTCGCGCGATGCCCAGATTGCCGAAAGATTGCAGCCTGTCGGAGAAGTATGCCTGGCAGGTGACGCTTGTTCAGGCGGCGGTGGAGCCGCACCGATGGCAGCTGCAGCAGGCGCAGGTGGCGGCGAGTTCAGTCCCGAAGCCGCTTACACCCAAAACTGTGCTGTTTGCCACGATTCCGGCGTGGCCGGTGCGCCGAAGCACGGTGATGCAGAGGCTTGGGCTGCTCGTCTTGAGAAAGGCATGGATGTTGTGGTGATGAATGCCATCAATGGTATAAACGCGATGCCACCCAAGGGTATGTGTATGACTTGCAGCGATGAAAACATCGCGGCAATGGTTGAGTACATTTCGGGGCAGTAAACATCCCGAACCGCGCGACCGTTCATTACTGGTTAAGGAATAGTTGCGTAATCTGTACCTGTAGCAGTTTAAGTAGTGATTAATCGAAAAAGGAGTATGACGCAGTGAAATTTTCTAGTATGTGCAAGTCTCGTGCGGTGCTGGTTGGTTTGGTTTCCGTGCTCGCTGTTTTAACCAGTGCAGCGTTCGCTGATACCGGCAAAGTAGGTGTTATGCAACTTGCGGCAGTGAGTGACGGCTTTGATGCCGAAGCAACCTACCGTGCCAGCTGTTTCGCCTGCCACAACAGCGGTGCCGCAGGGGCTCCGAAGTTTGGCGTCGCCGCCGATTGGGCTCCTCGTTTGGAGAAAGGTTTTGACGCAGTTTATATGAATGCGCTGAACGGGCTGAATGTAATGCCTGCGAAAGGCATGTGTTTTACATGTACCGACGATGATCTCAAGGCTGTTGTGCAGTATATGGTAGACGCTGTTAAATAAGTTGGTTTCTAAAGCAAGTAATACAAAGGGGCTCTCAGGAGCCCTTTTTGTTAAGGAATTTTACAGGAATAGATCTTTTAATCCCGCCAGTGCGGCCGACCCTTTCTCCTGTTTTTGTTCGGGCGTCGAATCTCCTCTACCCTCCCACTGCAATTGCTCCTGTGGTAATTCATCGAGAAAGCGACTCGGTGTTGTCGATACTATTTCGCCGAATTGCTTTCGCTTGCGCGCCAGAGTAAAGATCAATCCGTTCTGTGCACGGGTAATTCCCACATAGGCCAGCCGACGTTCCTCGTCAATGTCCCCGTTCTCGACACTGTTGCGGTGGGGCAACAAATCTTCTTCCATCCCCATGATGAATACAAAGGGAAACTCCAAACCCTTGGCGGCGTGTAATGTCATCAATTGAACCTGATTGTTAATATCGTCCTCTTCCTGGCGTTCGAGCATGTCGCGCAGGATGAGTTTATTGATGGCACTTTCGATGTCGACTTCCTCATCTTCTTCCTCGGCTCTGGTCAAACTTTTTTGCAGAGAGTCGATGAGAATTTCGACGTTGGCAATTGCACGCTCCGCGGCCACTTGTGAATTACTGTTCTGATGTAACCAACCCTCGTAATCCATGTCAGTGATCATTTCCCGAATGGCGGCGATGCTATCTCCGCGCTGGGATTTTTCAGAAACATCTATCAGCCATTGTGAAAATTTCTGCAATCGTTCAATTTTATTGGCTGCAATGAACTGACTTAGGCCAATCTCTCCGCATGCGGAGAGAAGGCTAATGCCTCTATCAGAGGCGTAATTTGCTAATCCTTCAAGTATAGAAGGTCCAATCTTTCGACGAGGCGTATTAATTGCACGAAGGAAGGCGTTGTCGTCATCCGGGTTTACAAGTAATCGCAGATAAGACATGACATCCTTTATTTCTGTGCGCGAGAAAAATGAGGTGCCACCTGTAATCTGATAAGGGATTTGATGCGCCTGTAGCTGTATTTCCAGTGCTTTTGCCTGATGATTACCGCGATACAGCACCGCGAAATCTTTAAAATGCAACCTTCGATTGACGCATTGAGCAAGAATTTCTGTCGCAATTCTTTCGACCTCAGCATCTTGATTGGGCGTCACAATAACGCGGATAGGGTCACCGAGCCCTAGTTGGCTCCACAGTTTCTTTTCATAGATGTGGGGATTATTCGCAATCAGTGTATTTGCAGCGCTAAGAATATTGTTGTTAGAGCGGTAATTTTGTTCGAGTTTAATCAGCTTCAAATTGGGGTAGTCCGTTTCAAGCTGTACCATATTTTCGGGGCGTGCTCCTCGCCACGAGTATATGGACTGATCGTCATCACCAACCACGGTCAATCCCGTGCGGCTGCCAAGAAGTAATTTGACAAGCAAGTATTGGCCAATGTTGGTGTCTTGATATTCATCAACGAGTAAATAATGAATTCGGTTCTGCCATCGATCGAGAACTTCTTTGTCACGTTGAAAAAGTATGACAGGGAGCAATATGAGATCATCGAAATCCACGGCGTTGAACGCAGTGAGATGTCGTTGATATTGAGTGTAGACGCGCGCTGAAAAAACCTCATCCGCATCTGTCGACGACTGAGTTGCCTGTTCTGGCAATATCAACTGGTTCTTCCAGTTGGAGATCGCACTTTGAATTCGCTTGAGCTGGTCGTCAGTCAGATCAGATTCCTTCTGCATCAAACTCTTCAACAACCCCATGCTGTCCTGACTGTCGAATATTGAAAATCCGGATTTGAAACCAAGTTTCTTGTGTTCCTTTCTGATTATGGTCAATCCAAGGTGATGAAACGTCGAAATGGTCAACCCGCGAATAATTTGAACTCCATCACGTTTTTGCGCCAGCTTGGTAACGCGTTCTTTCATCTCACGTGCGGCCTTGTTGGTGAAAGTCACGGCAGCAATTCTATGGGCAGGATATCCACATTCGTTGATCAGGTAGCTGATTTTTTGAGTGATGACACTCGTCTTTCCGCTACCTGCCCCTGCCAAAACGAGAAGGGGCGAGCTTATATATTTGACTGCTTCAAGTTGACGGGGATTGAGTTTGTTCACGTAGGGTTCGCATGAGTTTCAACATCAAAAAATGTTGTCTGGTGTTGAATTGACTTAGTCACTATTATATACGACACCTTGCTTCATGCCTTGAGTTGATTGTGACTATTTCGTTGCGCGCGTGAAGGAATTGAATCAAAGTGCCGATACATTACTCGTATTGTTTTATTCGGGGAGTTTTGCATTGCGAATACTGCTGATTGCCGAGCCAGAAGCCGAATTTAGGATGATCGAGCAGCTGATTCAAGGCATCGACGGAATACCACATCAATTGTCATGGTGCCAGGCAGACCCTTCTGCACTGCGCGCCATCGTGGTTAACAAATTTCATCTCGTTCTCTGGGGTTCTATCCCGGGGTCTAATCACTCACACTTAATTCTTGCAGAACTGAATCGTCAGCACTCTACAGTGCCCGTTATAATTCTGGCAGACCAGGCGCCAGAACATGCAGATTTGCAGGCGATTGAGCGTGGAGATTCCGATATCCTCCTGCGCTCTTCTATCAATTCTCACATTCTGAATCGTGCAATCGATTACGCCACGCATAAGAACCAAGGTGATGCCCCTGCCATTGAGTCTATGAACGTCGATCCGTTGACGGGGCTGAGTAATCGTCAGGAATGCAGAGACCAGTTGTCCCGCATACTCTCTGACGCCAGGACCCCGGAGTCTGCCGGACTTCTTTTGATAGACGTTGATCAGTTCAAGAAAGTGAATGCTTCCTATGGGCAGGGAGCGGGAGATGCGCTGATTCAGTTGATCGCAGAACGCATCACTTCGTGTCTTTCCCCACACCAGACAGTAGCGCGGATTGGGGGTAATGAGTTTGCGGTGATCTTTCAGAATGTCATGGGCTCTGTGGAATCAGAGTGTCGCGTCAGAATAGAAAAGATTATCCAGTCTATGTCGAAACCTTTCCCTGTTGCCCAGCACGCCATTCGAATGAATGTCAGTATGGGCGTGGCCATGAACAAGGAAACAGATATATCAGTGGATGCGCTGTTCTCAAATGCCGACATGGCGATGCGTATTGCGAAGCGGGAAAAAGGGTGTGAGTTCCAGTTCTATACCCGTGACATGACTGATGCAGCGCAGAAAATTTTGCGTCTGGAGGCAGAGATACGCCGGGCCATTCGCAACGAAGAGTTTG
>JBBSPQ010000176.1:0-5477 GCA_038258585.1 Pseudomonadales bacterium | reverse complement strand
GTGAAGTGGCCATAGCCCTTATCAAAATGATCCGCAATGTAGGCAAGCTTTCGCAGCTGCCGGGTAGACAGCATTCCGTAGGGCACAGCAATGCGCAGCATCGGCGCAAGCCGTTGTATATACAAGCCATTTTGAAGGCGAAGAGGTAGGAACTCAGTGCCCGCCAGCTCGCCTTTCAGAAATCGCTCTGTTTGATTTCGGAACTGGTCGATGCGGTCTTCCAGCATCTGATGGTCGTAATTATCGTATCTGTACATGATGGTTTATCAGGTCACTGCTCAAATGGGGCGTTAATTGTACACAAACATCGCTTTAGCTACTAGCTGGGCCACCTTTGTGGAATGACATTAGGTTGTCACTATTGTGTGCCAAAGTGTAAGTATCGCTTGCTTATGCAGATCGACCTATTACAATGCGCGACTTGTCATTTTAGTACTTAAATCGGGATCTAATTATGAGCCATCACGAAGTGTCTTCAAACAGTCAAATCGATCATGCAGAAATGGATGGCAACAGCCGTGCGGACGCACTCGCGATTTTTTCCCTAGTCGCCATTATTGTCGTCATGGCGGTATTTTTCGTCAGTCAGTAAGACTGCGCTGAACCCACAGCTTTCGTTGTGGGTTCAATGTTTACGACTTCACGCTTTACGGCAGCACCATCCGTACAACGGTTACCAGAACTAAGACGAATACGGCCGTGAATATGAGCGCCGCAACCACGAACCCTTTGATCGATCCGCTGGCAAAATCCCGCTCCTTATTCTTCCTGTTCTGCACCCCGAAACTTGCCTGCATAACACTCAGCAGCATGCGCCAGAAGGGAACGTCCTTCGATCCATTGTCGCTATTCTGTGAATCATCTTGCGTACTCATTGTTAACCTCGTATGTGAAACATTCACCCGGCGATATTCGGTCCAAGTAATTGAGCAATATCAGCAACAGCTACACCACGACGCTCCGCAATTGATTCCACCTGATCCTGGTCGATCTTGCCTACAGAGAAGTAGCGCGAATCAGGGTGGGCGAAGTAGAACCCGCTAACACTTGCTGCCGGACTCATCGCAAAACTCTCAGTCAATTCCATACCTATACGACCGTTAATCTGCAGCAAATCAAACAACGTGACCTTGTCGGAATGCTCCGGGCATGCGGGATAGCCTGGTGCAGGCCTGATTCCCTGATATTGTTCGCCTATCAATTGGTCATTATTCAACGTCTCGTTGGCACTGTAAGGCCAAAACTCCGTGCGCACGCGCCTGTGCATGTGCTCTGCGAAGGCTTCTGCCAGACGGTCGGCAAGCGACTTCATCAACAGCGCATTGTAGTCATTGTTCTCGCTCTCGTATTTTCTCGCTAGCACTTCAGAACCAATTCCCGTGGTGACCGCAAACCCGCCCATATAGTCGGGAATATCCATGTCAGTGGAAGCGATATAATCAGCCAGACTCACATTTGGAATTCCGCCGGCCTTGGCAGTCTGCTGCCGCAGGAAAGTAAAATGAGCGATTTCCTCGGCAAGTGTTTCGTCGGAGTAGAGCGAAACATCATTCAGCGCTGTCTGACGCGCCGGCCAAATGCCCACAATCGCCTGAGCCGTGAGTAGTTGGTTTTCGATGATATCCCGTAACATCGCCTGAGCATCTTTGAATAAGTCCCTAGCGGCCTCGCCAACTATCTCATCTTGCAGGATCGCCGGATATTTACCTGAAAGGCTCCAGGTTATGAAGAAAGGTGTCCAATCAATATAGGGAACCAGCTCTTCGAGCGAATAATCCGTAAAAACTTTAGTTCCCAGAAATTGTGGCGCTACCGGTCTATACGCATCCCAACTGGCATGGAAGGCATTTTCGTTTGCAGACTCAAATGAGATAAGGTTTTTTCGATGGTCCTTATTGGCATTGCGGGTGCGCACCGCGTCATACTCTTCGGTTATTTTGCGCTTGAATTCCGCCTGACCGTCTTCGTTTAGCAGGCTGCTCACAACGGTCACGCTGCGTGAGGCATCGGGCACGTAGACGGTCGCATTATTCTTGTAATTTTGCTCAATCTTCACCGCGGTATGAGCCTTGGAAGTAGTGGCTCCACCGATAAGTAGAGGAATGGCAAACCCACGGCGCTGCATCTCTTTAGCCACGTGGACCATCTCATCTAATGAAGGTGTGATAAGGCCACTCAAGCCGATAATGTCGACCTTCTCGTCAATGGCGGTCTGGAGAATCTTCTCGCAAGACACCATCACGCCCAAATCGACGATATCGTAGTTATTGCAGCCCAGAACCACACCGACAATATTCTTGCCGATGTCGTGCACGTCACCTTTTACAGTAGCGAGGAGAATCTTGCCCTTGGCTTTGATTACCTGACCTTTTTTACTCGCTTCAATATACGGCAGCAGATAGGCCACAGCTTGCTTCATGACACGCGCGCTCTTGACCACCTGAGGAAGGAACATCTTGCCGTTGCCAAACAGATCGCCGACGACGTTCATGCCCGACATCAACGGGCCTTCGATGACTTCGATGGGCTCAGCGAACAGTTGCCGGGCCTCTTCAGTATCCTGCTCGATATAGCGGGTGACACCTTTGACCAGCGCGTGAGAAATGCGTTCCTGCACGCTGTTCTCTCGCCAACTGAGGTCTTCCTGAATTTCTGTGGCGCCGTCGCCGCTGTACTTGCCGGCAATCTCCATCAAACGATCGGTGCCATCAGCCCGACGATTGCGGACAATGTCTTCAACTCGCTCTTTTAGATCAGCAGGGATCTCATCGTAAACCGCAAGCTGGCCTGCATTAACGATGCCCATGGTCAAACCAGCCTTGATGGCATGGAACAGAAAGACGGAATGGATTGCCTCACGCACCGCGTCGTTGCCGCGGAATGAGAACGACACATTGCTCACGCCCCCCGAAATCAAGGCATGGGGAAGCTCGCGCTTGATGTATTCACAGCTCTCAATGAAATCGACAGCGTAGTTATTGTGCTCCTCAATTCCGGTGGCGATCGCGAAGATATTGGGATCGAAGATAATGTCCTGCGGCGGGAAACCAACCACGTTGACTAAGATGTCGTAGCTGCGTTTGCAGATGTTGCATTTTTTCTCCAGGGTATCGGCCTGGCCATTGTCATCGAAAGCCATCACGACGATGGCGGCGCCATACTGCATACACAGGCGAGCCTTGGCGATGAAGTCCTCTTCGCCTTCCTTGAGACTGATGGAGTTGACGATGCTCTTGCCTTGCGTCCATTTCAAACCCGTTTCAAGAATCTCCCACTTGGAAGAATCGATCATTATCGGCACCCGACTGATATCCGGCTCGGAGGCAATCAGGCGCAGAAACTTGGACATAGCTGCATTGGAGTCCAACATGCCTTCGTCCATGTTGATATCGATGATCTGGGCGCCGGCTTCCACTTGCTGTAGCGCCACATCCAATGCCGTAGTGAAATCGCCTTCACGAATCAGTCTGGCAAAACGTTTGGAGCCAGTAATATTGGTGCGCTCACCGACATTCACGAACAAGGATGCGGAAGTAATGTTAAATGCTTCGAGCCCGCTTAATCGGCAGGCAGGCACTATTTCCGGGATCTTCCGAGGCGCATGCTGTGCAACTGTCTGTGCAATGGCACGAATATGTGCGGGCGTTGTGCCGCAACACCCTCCAACAATATTCAGGAAACCACTGCTAGCAAATTCTTCAATGATTTCAGCCATTTCACGAGCGGTCTGGTCATACTCTCCAAATTCATTGGGCAGACCGGCGTTGGGGTGCGCGGAGACAAAAGTGTCAGCGATACGAGAAATTTCTTCAATATGGGGGCGTAACTGTTCGGCACCCAGAGCGCAGTTAAACCCGATCGAAATGGGTTTTGCATGGGCGACAGAGTTCCAGAATGCCTCTACCGTCTGGCCGGACAGGGTACGGCCGCTGGCATCAGTGATTGTACCGGAAATCATGATCGGCAGAATCTTGTTCAGCTCTCGCATCTTCTCTTGCACAGCAAAGATTGCCGCTTTGGCATTCAGCGTATCGAACACCGTCTCGATCAAGAGAATATCCGCACCACCCGCGATCAAGGCTTCTGTGCAAACCAGATAATTTTCGACCAACTCATCGAAACTTGTGTTGCGGAAGGCCGGGTCATTCACGTCCGGTGATATAGACGCGGTGCGACTGGTTGGTCCAAGGATACCGGCAACGAACCGCGGTTTGTCAGGTTGCTGTTGAGTGATTTCGTCGCACACAGCACGGGCCAGACGGGCGCCTTCGTAATTCAACTCGTAGGCAAGCGATTGCAACTGGTAATCTGCTTGAGAAATAGCCGTGGAGTTAAAGGTATTGGTTTCCACAATGTCCGCGCCGGCCAGCAGATATTCGCGATGTATCTGGCTGATAATTTGGGGCTGCGTCAGTGTTAGGAGGTCGTTGTTCCCGCCAAGGTCTCGATTGTGCTCTGTGAAACGCTCACCGCGAAAATCTGCTTCCTGCAGTTTATGACCCTGAATCATGGTTCCCATAGCGCCATCCAGAACAAGAATTCGCTCTTGCAAGGCTGTATGAAGAGAGTCATTGGTGAATTGTGGTTTCATGGTGATCGCTCGTTGGGACAGGAAAATATGAGGGACGTGTTGTCTAGTGTCGCAAAAAAGAGGCGCATTCTAGCAGAAACTCCCGCTGCCAGGCATGGGCAATTCCAGCCATTATACGCGCGGAACAATAACCCACTAAAACAGTCCAGTATTTATCTTCAACCTAACTTAGCGTAAACTGCGCCCACTTCAAATTAATTCCCCCGACAGGAAAATGTATGATCAACATTACCGAGTCTGCTCAGGAGTATCTGGCGGAGCTACTCAAAAAACAGGACTGCGAAGGAATAGCGGTAAGGATATTTATCCTTGATGCTGGCACGCCTAAGGCCGAAACCTGCATATCGTTCTGTCGACCGGGAGAAGAGCAGGACAACGACGAATTGAAAGCATATGCCACGTTCAATGCCTATATCGAGCAACGCAGTATTCCTTATCTGAAGGACGCTAACGTCGATTACGCAAAAGATGCGATGGGCGGTCAATTGACCATCAAGGCGCCCAATTCACGCCTGCCCCAGATACAGGACGACAGCTCTCTTCAGGATCGCGTGAATTACATACTGTATAACGAGATTAATCCTTCTCTGGCATCACATGGTGGTATGGTGACTCTGGAAGAAATTTTTGAGGACTCGGTTGCTGTTTTGAAGTTTGGGGGCGGCTGTCAAGGCTGCGGAATGGTTGATGTGACGCTGAAAGAGGGTGTCGAAAAGACGCTGCTGGACCAGATTCCACAGCTGACCGAAGTGCGGGATGTCACAGATCACAGCAAGCGGGAAAACGCCTACTTTAAATAGCAAATAACCCTTTGAATGATTGCGGCGGAACATGTCCGAAGCTTATTCAGCCAGGGTATCGTTCACCCAGCATTGTATAAAGAATC
>JBBSPQ010000175.1:0-5481 GCA_038258585.1 Pseudomonadales bacterium | reverse complement strand
CATCGTGGGAAGAATTGCATCGGGTCGTTCTTTCTCAATGATCTTCTCGACAATTTCCCACGTCACCGGCTCGATATAAGTCGCATCGGCCATCGCAGGGTCGGTCATGATGGTGGCGGGATTCGAGTTGACGAGAATCACGCGGTAGCCTTCTTCCCGCAGCGCCTGACAGGCCTGCGCTCCCGAGTAGTCAAACTCACAGGCCTGACCGATGACAATCGGCCCTGCGCCGAGGATGAGAATACTGTTTATGTCTGATCTTTTTGGCATATTCAAACCGTAGGTCTTTATCGCTGTGCCCGGCAGAGTGGTCACAGCAGGTTTAATTTCAGCACTCCAGCAACCATCTGACTGCCGAATATGGATTGAGTCTAGCGGCCTGCCCTGACCTTCATCAAACCGATGAAATGGTCGAAAAGAGGCGCGATATCATGCGGCCCAGGGCTCGCTTCAGGATGCCCTTGGAACGCAAATGCGGGTCTATCTGTTCGTTCTATTCCCTGCAAAGAGCCATCAAACAACGAGCGATATGTCGCTCTGAGATTTGCCGGCAACGTGGCTTCTTCAACGGCAAAGCCATGGTTCTGGCTCGTGATCAGAACTTTACCGTTAGCAAGGTTCTGCACTGGATGGTTTGCCCCGTGGTGTCCGAGCCGCATCTTTACGGTCTTCGCGCCGCAGGCCAGCGCCAGAATTTGGCAACCCAGACAGATCCCGAATATGGGAATGTCCGTTTCAAGCAACTCTTGAGTGGCTGCTATAGCGTAATCACAAGGCGCCGGATCTCCAGGTCCATTCGACAGAAAGACGCCATCAGGTTTCAGTGCGAGCACTTCTTGAGCTGATGTCTGAGCAGGTATAACGGTTACGCGGCAGTTGCGCGCGGAAAGCATACGCAGGATGTTGTATTTCACGCCAAAATCGTAGGCTACCACGTGGAATGGATTATCGAGCTCAGTCACGCGGTGACCGCCATCGAGGCTCCATTCGCCTTCAGTCCAGGCATAGGGTTTGGAAGTGCTGACTTCTTTGGCCAGATCCATGCCGTTAAGGCCTGGGAAACTTGTCGCCTCTTCTAACGCTTTTGCTTCGCCCATTTTCAGCAGTTTTTCGCCGGTGAGCAGGCAGCCGTTCAATGGGCCTTTTTCTCGCAGCAAGCGGGTCAGGCGACGCGTATCGATTTCGGCAATTGCCACGACGTTGCGCGTTTTCAAGAACTCGTCCAGTGTTTGCTTGTTACGCCAACTGCTGGCCATCAAGGGCAGGTCCCGGATTACCAAACCGGAGGCCCAGACACTTCCCGACTCGTTGTCTTCAGAGTTGGTGCCGGTATTGCCGATATGCGGATACGTCAGAGTGATAATTTGTCTGGCATAGGAGGGGTCTGTCAGTATTTCCTGATAGCCGGTCATTGAAGTGTTAAATACGACTTCGCCGCTGGAAATACCGTGTGCTCCGATGGCTTTGCCACGGAATATACTGCCATCTTCCAATGCCAGTACAGCTGGATTAATCAATGCAATCTCCCGATAAAACGCAAAATCCGGGTGAAAAAAAGCGGAATGAAACTTCCGCCTCATTCCGCTTCTCTGTGAATCCCGTTATGTGCTCAGATGTAAACATACTGAGGCCGCATTGTACGGGATTTGACGTTCCGGTGTCTATGACAGGATTAGGACAATGGATGGCAAAAGTGCCTGTTAAACGATTATTCGCCTCCGAACAGGACATCATCGATCGAGTACAACCCCGGCCCTCTACCCACCAGCCAACCGGCGGCGCGAACCGCGCCCTTGGCAAAGGTCATGCGACTACTGGCTTTGTGCGTAATCTCTACACGTTCGCCGAGCCCGGCAAAGATCACGGTGTGATCACCAACAATATCGCCAGCCCGAACCGTAGCAAATCCGATCGTTTTGCGGTTGCGCTCATCGCTCATACCTTCGCGGCCGTACACAGCCACTTCACTGAGATTCCGTCCCAGCGCCTCGGCCACAACCTCGCCCATGCGCAGAGCCGTGCCCGATGGGGCATCCTTCTTGAAGCGATGATGAGCTTCCACAATCTCAATATCCATATCGTCACCTAGAATACGCGCCGCCATATCAAGTAATTTGAGACAAACGTTGACACCGATACTCATGTTGGGGGCAAATACGACAGGGATGTCAGACGCTGCGGCAGCGATCTGCTGTTTTTCGTCGTCGCTGAATCCTGTCGTGCCTATAACGATTGCCTTACCGTGCTGTCGGCAGATCTCCAGATGCCCAAGAGTGGCTGCACGGGAGGTAAAATCAATCAGCACATCGAACGCATCGACATGCTCTGCTAACCCCGCTACCGATGGCACTCCTAGCGCACTCACTCCCGCTAGCAGCCCGAGATCCACGCCCAATGCCGGATCATCGGCTAATACGGAACCAACGGACACCTTAAGGTTGCCGCCTGCATTGACTATGGCCTCGACCAAGGTTTTGCCCATTCGTCCGGCGGCACCAGCAATTGCAACTCTTGTCATCGCACTACTCTACTTGTATCGGGTTATAGTAAGGGGCGCGATTATAACGTTCAGCACCTAACGTTGCACCTCATGTAAATGACTTGCCGCCTCTGGCGTAATTGGGCAAACTCCTCACTCGACTGGCACCCCTCAGGAATTTTCAAACTTTCCCGCTAATTGCCAGAAAAATTCACCTGTAATAATCCCCTTGGCATAACGAAAAGAAATGAGCGATACCCCGGTCTTGGACGATAGACATAAGAAGGAGCGCTACGAAACACTTGTGGACGCGCTATATCAGGATGTCTATCGCTATGCGTATTGGCTGTGTAAGAACAGCGCGCTGGCTGAAGATCTGGTGCAGGAAACTTTTTTGCGTGCTTGGCGGTCTCTTGACAGTCTGCAGAACGACAAGGCTGCTAAAGCTTGGCTATTTACTATTCTGCGCCGCGAAAACGCACGACTTTACGAGCGCTACCGTCCGGATATTGTCGACATCGAAGACCAGAGCATCGCAGATTCTGACGACAACGAACCCGATCAGCGCCTAGATCGTCGAATGCTGCACGAAGCGATAGCAACTCTCGACAAGGATTATAGAGAGCCACTGCTTCTGCAGGTAATCGGCGGTTTCAGCGGCAAGGAGATCGCCGATATACTTGATCTGAACAACAATACAGTGATGACTCGTCTGTTCAGGGCTCGCGGTAAGTTAAAGCAATTTTTTATACCCGATGGAGTGGACATCGAATCCGATGGAGAGGATGACGCTCAAGATGATAACAGCTAGTACGATAACAATTAGTACGATAACCCAATGAATAACCCCACAAGAGTCCCATTGAGATGGATGATTTAGAATTCAGAAAGCGCGCTCTGGCTAACCCCCATGATCTGGACGCCGATTTCGCAGCTGCCGTTGCTGCAAATACTGAACGACGCCAGTTTGTGGACGAGCTGAAATCCCTCGACAACAAAATTTCTACCATAGTGCAGTCTGTTGCAGTTCCTGCCGGGCTGGCTGAGCGCTTGAAATCAAGAGTATCTGTTGAGACCTCTGCTGCAAACGTAGTCTCTCTAACCCCGCAAAAAAGCGTTTTCAGACGTTACTATGCTCTTGCGGCCAGCTTCGTCATTGCCGTGGGCGTCACTCTTTCAGTTGGCCTGCAAAGCGCCAAGCTCAGTGCTGCCGATCTGGAGTTTCACGATAGCGTTGTTAAGCACGTCTACCGAGAAGTTTCCCGTTATCAGAATGGGCTCGCCGATCTGGATTGGCAGCAAATTAACACCGTTATCGCTGAGGCTGGCGGTCACCTGCGTGAAGATGAAGACATCAAGAGTATGCACATCAAATTTGCCAACGGGTGTCGTATCACACCTGGTGGAAATGGCGCCCATATAGTACTGGAGGGGTCTAAAGGCTCGGTGTCAGTGATCATCGTTCACAGTTCGCCTGTGACTAAAAAGTTCGATGTGAGCGATTCTCGCTTCTCCGGCAAAATCATTCCCCTGAAAGGTGGAAATCTGATTATTATCGGTGAAAAAGAAGAGCCCTTGGAAACCTATGAAAGTGTTATTACCGATGCCTTCGAGTGGACCATTTAGTAACAGCTTCTTGAAGAATGGCCGATCAGAACTGATCGGCTGACAATTGCATTAAGACGTCACTTCCCGCACGAACCTGTTCTGCCAAAAACTTATGCTCCGGCAATATCTTCGCGGTAAAAAATCGCGCTGTTTTTACTTTAGCCTCATAGAATTTCCGCTCATCGGTGCCGTTTTCCAGCCGCTCTAATGCCACTTTACACATACGTCCCCACATATAGCTGTACAGCGTCAATGTCATCAGCCGCAGGTACGGCACCGACGCTGCACCTATTTCATCCGGTTCTATCTGTGCGTTTTCCTTCAGCCATTGAGTCGTATGTGTCAACGACTGAAACACATCCTGCAATGGGGAAATGAACTCTGCCATCGAATCCGAGGCGGTACTTTCTTCTATAAATCCGTTTATATCGTCGGCTAAAGCGGCGAACAAATTATCTCTGTCTTTCACAGTCTTGCGACCAGCCAGATCCAACGCCTGAATACCATTGGTTCCTTCATAGATTTGGGCGATACGGGCATCTCTTACGTTTTGCTCCAACCCCCACTCACGCACGTAACCATGTCCACCGAGAACCTGCTGGGTCAGCACGCACGCTTCAAAACCTCGATCTGAAAAAGCCGCTTTCGCCACCGGTGTCAGAAGCGCCACCAGCCTAGCAGCACGAGCGCGCACCTCTTCGTCGTCATGGAAATGCGCCAAATCCAACTGGCTACCCACGTATACCGCCAACGCCCTTCCCGCCTCAATGTCAGCGCGGACAGTCAGCAACATACGACGCACATCCGGGTGTACGATAATCGGGTCGGCGGCCTTCTCGGGACAAGCAGGCCCAGGGCCGGCACGCCCTTGCAGGCGATCCAATGCATAGGCGACGGCGGTCTGATAAGAACTCTCGCTCAACCCCAACCCCTGTAAACCTATGGATACGCGCTCATAGTTCATCATTGTGAACATGTACGTCAGCCCTTTATTCTGCTCACCGACCAAATAGCCTCGGGCACCGTCGAAATTCATGACACAGGTGGCAGAACCCTTGATCCCCATCTTGTGCTCTATGGCGCCGCAGGAGACGCTATTTTCCGCGCCCGGTTTACTATTCCCATCGGGCAACTGACGTGGCACCACAAACAACGAGATACCCTTCGGTCCCGGCGGCGCATCCGGCAATTTCGCTAACACAAGATGAATGATGTTTTCAGTTAAATCGTGCTGACCACCAGTGATAAATATCTTGGTGCCAGTAATCAGATAACTATCGTCATTTTGCGGTTCAGCGCGCGTCCTGATAATGCCCAGATCGGTACCGGCATGGGCTTCGGTCAGACACATGGTGGCGGACCACTCGCCACTGTAAAGCAGTGGCAGGTATTGT
>JBBSPQ010000174.1:0-5503 GCA_038258585.1 Pseudomonadales bacterium | reverse complement strand
TGATGGGAAGGCTGCTACTCAAGGCAAAGATGATCGCGCAACAGGAAGGATTCGCTACCGCGGGGTTTCGCAGTGTGTTGAATACCGGGGACGACGGCGGGCAATCTGTAGACCACCTTCATCTCCACTTGCTGGCTGGCCGCCAGATGACTTGGCCGCCAGGCTAATCGGAGCCTTTGGGTTAAGAGTCCAACAATGTCCGCAGGCTCTCTCGGCTCGCCTCAAACACACCAAGCTCCGTAATCAATCCGGTAACGAGGCGCGCTGGCGTTACATCAAACCCGAAGTTACTGACATCACTGTCGTCTGTGGTGATTAGAACGTTGGTCAAATGACCATGCTCATCGAGCCCCTGTATGTGAGAGACCTCGCTGGAGTGGCGCTCTTCGATAGGAATCTCTCTGACACCATCACTCAGATTGAAGTCTATGCTCGATACCGGCAACGCCACATAGAACGGAATCTGATTATCGAAGGCCGCGAGTGCTTTGAGATAGGTGCCAATCTTGTTACACACATCGCCAGTCGCCGTCGTGCGGTCACTGCCGACCAGACAGAGATCGACCTCTGCGTGCTGCATAAGATGGCCGCCAGCGTTATCGACGATAACGGTGTGAGGAATCCCCTCCTGCAACAACTCCCATGCTGTCAGAAACGCACCCTGATTGCGTGGTCGAGTTTCATCGACCCATACATGAACCGGAATGCCTTGGTTGTGAGCCTTGTAGATCGGTGCCAATGCGGTTCCCCATTCCACCGTTGCCAGCCATCCGGCATTGCAATGCGTGAGAATGTTGAGTCTTTCGGCCGAGGGGTCGCTGTTTTGCTTCTCTGCCCAAGCACTTTTCAGTATCTGCAGACCGTGGTCTCCAATTGCGCTGCACGCAGCAACGTCCTCGTCCGCCATGGTTCGCGCCAACGTTAAGGCTGCCACTGGACGTTCCTGTGCAGACAGAGGTTCCAGCCCCACGTGCATTCGAGTCAGTGCCCAGCGCAGGTTCACAGCGGTCGGCCGCGTCTGCAGCAATCGTGCACAAATCAGTTCGAGATCATCGTTGCCTTCATTCAGCGCTAGGAATACACCGAATGCCGCTGTAATTCCTATCAATGGTGCACCTCTGACTTGCATGGTGACAATGGCCCGACACGCGTCATCAAGGGAGTCGAGCGTGAGCGTTTCAAAACGATGAGGAAGGAGCGTCTGATCAATGATCCGCACTGCCTGTGCAGCGGAGTCAAACCAGATTGTACGAATCATTTCACCGTTGACTCTCATTTCTCAACCTCATTTGCCAAACTCATTTCTTGACCTCATTTCTTGAACCCATCGCCACACTTTATATGACGCGATCATTACCACCATCGATTGGAATTTGCGCGCCGGTCGTACAAGAGAACCCTTCTCCCGCCATCTGCAGCGCCAGTTTCGCCACGTCACTCGCTTGAATACTGCGTCCAAGCACGTTGTTCTTCTTGTACTGATCCACACTAAGCTGGTAGCTCAGTGCACGCTGGGCGAGGACTTCATCAGTCCACAGACTTGTATCAAATACCGCATTAGGGTGAATGGTGTTGACGCGAATACCGCTGTCACCCAGTTCAAGTGCAGCAACACGGGCGAGTTGTGCCAGACCGGCCTTGGCTACCGAGTAAGCACCCGCGCCTGGTCCCGGCGCCGGAACGTTCTTGGAACCGATGATCACAACCGCGGGGTTAATACCCAGCTCCATATAGGCAATGCAGGCCCGCAATACTTTCATGTGCGAACTCAGGTTCAGCTTAAGGGAGTCCTCCCAGCCCGCGTCGTCCATCTCTCGAAGCTGACGGCTGGGGGGGAAATTACCTGCATTGCTAACCAGTACGTCAATGCCACCGAAGCAGGCGACAGCCCGTTGCAACGCGGCATTGACCTCTTCGGTCGAGGTGACATCGCACACTAACCCGAGCACTTGCGGACTCTCCCACATGCTGGTGATCTCAATCCTGATATCCAACGCGACAACAGCGGCGCCATGTGCGAGGAAGGCATCAACGCAGGCCTTGCCTATTCCCGACCCGGCTCCGGTGACCAGCACAACCCTGCCTTCAAATTCGCTGCGGGCCTGAGTACGTTTAAGCTTGGCCTGCTCCAACTCCCAGTATTCTAGATCAAACTGGTCTTGCTTCGGCAGCGCCGTCCAGCCGCCCAGCGCCTCTCCCCATTGAATCGCCTTGATGGTGTGGGCACTGATGTCACCAACAATATTCAGCCGCTTTGCATCCGGAGCGATAATTATCATGCCCTTGTTTTTCCAGATGCCAAAGCGGGGCACCTTGTCGAGACAGGTGTGATGCGATGCTGCATGAGCATTAAAGTAGTCGCGATAGTCACTCTGAAAGCGCCCGATACCATCAACAGCGTTTTCATCGAAGACGGCGGCAAACGGCTTGGTGTGAATGCTGTGATCGGGCGTCAAAGGCCCTCTGGTGGCGAGTGCGCTTACATCGGGGTGTATAGAGAAGCCCGTCGCTTCAGGGCCACGAATCCAGCGGGTCAACACCGGGGTGTTCATAAGATCGCTGGCCTGCTTTCTCACCGTGGTGAGCTGCAGGAAATCGGCATCATTTGCCTGATAGTGAGCGCTGGCCAGACGCGACCACGCGCCTTTTGCGCGCAAATAGTCTTCGGCCTTATTAACCAGCTCAATCATGCGTTCGTAGCTGGCTCGGCAATCGTCATCAAACGTAATGATGCCGTGGTGCAACAATACAATTCCCTTGAGTCGATTCCAATCGATCCCGACTGTGGCGTCATGTACTTGCTGCGCCAAGATAAATCCGGGCATGACATAAGGAAGTATCAGCACCTCATCGCCGAAAATCTCTTTCAGCAGTGCTTCACCATTGGGAGTGTTACTGATAGCGACTACTGAATCAGCATGGGTGTGATCGACGTAACGGGTTGGAACGAGCGCGTGCAGAATGGCTTCCACAGAAGGGGTTGGCGCAACCGGATCGAACAAGGCCAGCCGCAGCTCCCGCATCATGTCGGTATCGGTCAGCGCGGGAAGGGCTGCCAGCGCCTGAAGATGGGACAACCGTACAGGGGCAAAGCCGCCAGCGGCAATTGTCTGCAAGTCCCAGCCTGAGCCTTTGACATAAAGCACTTCCTCAGCCTGACCGAAAACATTTGTCAGAGTGTTTTTGACAGAGGTATTACCGCCGCCATGCAGAACCAGATCGGCATCCCGCCCCAGCAGGCGCGAGCTGTAGACACGTAAACCCAGCCGCGTATCGGTGGCAAACTCAGACGCCTCCTGCTCATTCCAAAGACTTAACATAAAAGCAACCTCGACGTTTCCCTGCTCTTAAAATACAGTTCTTGAAATACAGTTCTTGAAATGAAAAACGCACCCGAGGGTGCGTTTTTGTCATTGCTGATTTTGCCACTTAGGCAGAAAACCTGAGCCGGTTACTACGAACCGTTACGGCTCTACAATGGAGATATTTTGAATACCAGCCTGTCTGGCAGAATCCATCACCGCTACCAGTGTTTGCACATTAGAGCGATTGTTCGGCTTGATAATGACCGAAGCTGCGGGATTCTCAGCCTTCAGACGGTCAATATTTGAGCGAATCTGACTTAACAGAACAGGACGAGGCTCACCGTTGAGGACAATATCATTGTTCGGACCGAGCTCAAACAGGATGTTTTTCTTATCATCATTCTGTTCGGGTGGAGAGTCATTGTTCTCATTACTGGCCGCATCAATTGCGGTTTCGGACAGGAAAGTTGCTGTCACTACGAAGAAGATCAAAAGGATGAACACCACGTCGAGCATTGGCGTAAGGTCTACGTTGCTTTCATCGTTCTTTCTGCTGCCTGCTAGTTTTCTCATTATTCTCTACCTTAGCGTGAATCTTTTTATTGCGACCGGGTTTCAAGTATACCCGATAATGCCTCCGCCACAATAGCCGCGTCAGCCACTCGTTCTACCTCAATATACGGCCTGAAAACCTGTCACGAGCAAGCACTCCGGCGGTGCTCAGACTGCCAGGCCTTCATCCCCCCCAGGGACATAGACCCAGCAACGCCGGCATTAACGCAATGAATCAACAGTAAATTTAACGATTTCAGTCAGTTGCTTGCCTGTCTTGCCATCGCGGGAATTCACACGTAATCCGTAAAGTGAGTTCATCAATACATCAGCAGCAAAATCCGCCGCGACGCCACTCTTAAACTTGCCGCTCTTCTCCACGTCCTTCAAGCGCTTAAGCATCGCCTTGCGGATGACAGCAAATGAGTTACGGACAATTTTCTGTATATCCTTATTGTAGTTAATGCTTTCACAGAACGAGTTTACCAACAGACAACCCATGCTGCGTTGCTTATTGCTGACTGACAGAACAGTCAGATCAAAATACTTTTCGATTGCATCCCATGGCGCCAAGTCTACGTTATTCAGTGACGCGTCCAGGTCTTTTGCAATCAATTTATTGTAGTGATCGAGACAGGCCTTGAAAAAAGTGTCTTTATCACCGAAGGAGTTATACAAAGTGCCACGGTTGATGCCGGTAACATCCAATAACTTCTGCACGGAGCTGGCCTCAAACCCTTCTCGCCAAAACTGTTCCATTGCATTGGTTAATACATCGTTGTACTCAAACTCAACTGGTCTTGCCATAATAAAATACTCAATCTCATTACTATGTGGATTAAAAAGATCAACCATGCCAGCGGCCGATCAGTGGGGGAAATTACAACGGCAGGGATTGTAGTACAGGGGAGCTGTTTTTACATCTAATGATACAAAATAACACATTTGCAATGACCCAATAGTGAACCAGTTCATACCCATTTTTTAAAACATGTCAGGACTGATCAGTATTGAAATTGCAACCGATTGAAAAACAATGGAAATAGTCGGTCAGAATTGATAGTGACGAAATGCTCGCAAATTAGAAAAAGGAAGATTCCAGACAGTCCCCAAGATAGAACATGCGTTCTATATGGAGATCAGGAATGAAAAGTCGAGGATCAAATTCCCGCCGCTGTGACGATAAGCCCGATCAACCCGCCGAGAACGCCACCCCATACGACCAGCCAACCAAGGTGCTTTTTGATCATGGCCTGTACAATTTCCTTTACCAGTTGGGGAGTGAGTTCATCAAGCCGCCTATCAACTATGCGCTCGATACGCTCGTACAATGATTCCGAACCTGCGCCCACGTTGGCGATACCGGTCGCCAGCGTTTCACGAAAATCATCCGTTTCGACTACTTGGTGAAAATATTCCCGCATCTTGACAACAAAAGGTTCTCGCAGGGCATCCAGCGCTTTGCGGCCGCCAAACATGCCCAGCATGCTGCCGAAAGACGAAGCAATGATGACATCAAGCAACGATTCAAACGCTTTTTCCAGATCAAGTTTATCGATGAGTTTTAGAATTTCTGCATCGAGACTTTTCGTCATGGTTCCGCTTTGTTGTAAAAATTTCTCAATATTTTCCGGGCTGAAGAATTG
>JBBSPQ010000173.1:0-5514 GCA_038258585.1 Pseudomonadales bacterium | reverse complement strand
ATGCGTTTACCGACCCGCACTGGATTGATGAAGCGCACTTTCTCCAGGCCATAATTGATCGATACCGTGCATCCTTGGATCTTGATAGTGCCAGTTTGCGAAGCCAGCATGCTGAGTAGCGAGAGCGTCAGAAAACCATGGGCAATGGTTCCGCCGAAAGGGGATTCTGCTGCGGCGCGATCCTGATCAATGTGAATGAATTGATAGTCGCCCGTTGCCTCTGCAAACTGGTTGACCCGCGTTTGAGTGATTTCAAGCCATTGGGTGATTCCCACTTCCTGACCGACAAAAGTTTGAGCCTCTTCCAGGCTGACGAATTTGGGCATTGAGGTCTCCAGTTTTGTCAGAGAAGAATTCTTTACATAGTTTTTGACTTGAGAGTCAGATGTAATGCGGGCAGAGTTCTTCAGGTGTGCGTGCAGTTCGTTGAGGTTTTCGTTGTCGGACACGAATGTTCCTGCTTGAGAAATTAAGAATCATGATGATTCAGAAGCGGCCAGTATCAGCGATTCGCCAGCAACCTTCAATCGTCGCAGATTGGCGAGCTGGCCTGTTCGGCTCTAGCCAGTGACGTTATACTCTGAGGCATTGCAGTAGCGCAATCTCACGCCTTGATTCAAGCACCTAGAGAACTGAGCATGAATCCGAATGTAAGAAACTCCGCAGAACTACAAACATTTGATGTGATCATCGTCGGTGGCGGTATGGTCGGGGCGAGTCTGGCATGTGCACTGGCGGAGACCGAGCTGAAAATAGCGGTGCTGGACAGTCAGGAGTTTCGCAGTCAGGAACTCATATCGGCAGATACGGCATTTGATCCCCGAGTCAGCGCTATTACATCAGAGTCACGAGAATTCTTTGTCGAGCTGGGTATATGGGACACGATAGTAAGACAACGTAGCTCCGCCTATACCGACATGCATGTCTGGGATGCCGATGGCACTGGCTCGATCCATTTTTCCGCTACTGATATCCATGTGAGTGAGCTCGGCCATATTGTCGAGAATTCGGTAATCTTGGCCGCGCTGCATGACCGTCTGCGTGAATATGCCAACGTTGAGCTCATTCCGCAGGCATCTGTCACAGCGTTGCAGGCACCCTCGAGTTCACCAGATTTAGGGCATAGTCTTGTGGGGTTGGCCGACGGGCGATCTCTGTCTGCACATCTGCTGATAGCGGCCGATGGAGGGAACTCCAGAGTCAGAGAGCTCGCCGGCTTCAAGACGCGCGAGTGGGACTACGAACATCACGCCATTGTGACAACGGTTCGCACTGAGTTACCCCATGACCGGACCGCTATTCAGCGCTTCATGGACGCGGGCACGCTGGCATTCCTTCCGCTTTGCAAGAGTGCAGACGCATTGAACGACGACCAGACATACTGCTCAATCGTGTGGTCTGTGTTACCGGAATATGCCGATGAATTAATGGCACTGGATGAGGAGCATTTCGGGCGCGAGCTAAAAGGCGCTATCGAAGGGCGTCTGGGCAAAATTGAGAGTGTGGATGCCCGTTATAGTTTTCCTTTACGACAACGCCATGCCGCAAGCTACGTGCAAGAGGGCATCGCGTTGATTGGCGATGCTGCCCATACTATTCACCCCTTAGCCGGACAAGGTGTGAATCTTGGTTTGCTCGATGCTCAGGTGCTGGCGACGGAGATCAAACGGGCGCAGACATCCGGGCGTGACATTGCCGAGCTAAAGGTGCTGCGACGCTATCAGCGTCGACGCATTGGCCACAACCTCGGCATGATGTGGACGATGGAAGGCTTCAAACGCCTGTTTGCGGATCAGCCCTTGCCAGTGCGCTGGTTGAGGAACGTCGGCATGACAGGCATCGACCGGACGGTAACGCTGAAAAACCGAATTATGCGCTCCGCGATGGGAATCGATTAACTGGCCCTACCTATTAATTCCTAAAGTTATTCTTCATCAGGTCGATTACGGGGTATAGACCTTCTTCTCCATTGCCGTTCAGGGCAGGGAAAGGTTCTACTCGAGGAATTGCAATCATGCTGGTAAAAAACACATCCTGGCCTTTTGATCTGGATCTCAGTGCACTGGATACCAGTAGCATCACCAATATTCTGACTGACATTGAAAATCACATTCCCCTGATTGAATCCGAAGGCGGCATGACTGAATTGCTGCGTGTGAAGAAGATATTTGAGAGTGAACTGATGTCGAGCCATCGTCTGCACTGAGCGAATCTCACACAGGGTCGTTGTTGCCACGGACTCTACCCTGATGCACTGCCTCTCTTTTTTCTGCCAGCATTGCTGTCGCACTCTCTATTCTTGGCGGCAATAACCGCCACACTTTCTATTCTTGACGGCAAACGGCCGCACGTACTGGTGTACTCCCCTACAGGCTTGGTTTATCCTTGAGACCGCCTGACTATCCAACCTTTCAACACTTGGATCACATTTTGTGGCAGTAGCGTAAGCTAATTGGCACCTTCGCGGTCTAAGTCTGAGAGCGGGACGTCTCTGATTAAGCAATTGAAATTCCCGGAAAACAATCACAAAAGGTTTGTCATTATGAAATTGCTACTTTCTTTCGTTGCTGTAACTACACTACTGGTCGGGGGAACTGCCCTGGCAATCGATGTCGATAAATTGAACGGTTCTCTCGCCGCTATGGATCGCAGCGATGCGGACAAGGCGTTGGACAGCTCTCGTAAACCGGCCGAGATATTGGATTATCTGGGACTCGAAGAGGGCATGACGGTGCTGGATATCATGTCTGGTGCCGGCTGGTACACGGAAGTGCTTTCTCGTGCCGTAGGGCCAAGTGGCAAAGTTTATCTGCAAAATGCTCCAGCGGCCTATACGCGTGGTAACACAGAAGAAACCGTGAGTGGCCGTATGGCGCGTCTTTCAAACATTGAGCGTTTGGACAAAAACATCAGTGATCTTGGCTTGCCAGACAACTCTGTCGATTTCGCTATTACCAACCTGAACTTTCATGACGTCTACAATGCGAACGCTGAAGCGGGCGTTGCGTTCCTGAAGGAAGTGAAGCGAGTGCTCAAACCTGGCGCTACATTCGGTCTGATCGACCATGAGGGCACGGTTGGTGCAAACAATGCGGAACTGCACCGAATTCCGGTTGAAACTGTCCTCGCTGCTGTGCGTGAAGCAGGTCTGGAAGTTGTTGATACAAGTGATCTGCTGAATGTTTCCAGCGACGATCACAGCAAAGGCCCGTTTGCGGCGGAGCTGGAGCGAAACACTGACCGCTTTGTGTTGAAATTGACCAAAGGCATGTAAGGTCTCGCTAGACAAAGTGCCTGAGGAGCGCCCTGCCCCTCAGGCACTTTTTCATTTAAGATGCACCCTTCACGTTATTCCCTTTTAGTTATACCGATTTTCCGGGCACGTTCTTGAAATCAGCCACTCCTCTGCAATTGATTAAAAAATTCCTGTCGGTCTTCAAATACAGCGGCTTTGCCATAAAGATAGTCTGGCGTACCAGTGCCAGTCTGACGCTCGTTCTTGCTGTCACGACCTTGCTTGCCGGTATTCTGCCAGCGGGAATTGCCTATGTCGGACAGTTGATCGTGGATTCCGTTGTTGCTGCGATTCAGGCAACCCCGGACGCGCGTACTGTTGCCACGAATCAGGCTATTTTCTACGTGCTTTGCGAAGCCGGGTTAGTGGTGATCATTACTGGTGTGCAGCGAGTGAATGCAGTCAGTCAGTCCATACTGAGAGTGCTGCTTGGTAATGAAATCAATGTCATGATTCTGGAGAAAGCGCTGACGCTCGAACTGTCGAACTTTGAGGATTCTGAATATTATGACAAATTGACTCGCGCTCGCCGCGAGGCTTCAGTGCGCCCACTTAGTCTGGTCGTACGCACGTTCGATTTGACGCGAGAGTCCATTTCTCTCGTCAGCTATGGTTTTCTCTTGTTTCAGTTTTCTCCATGGGCGGTCCTGCTATTGGGTTTTGCAGGGCTTCCCGCATTTCTGGCCGAAGCCAAATTCTCAGGCGAAGCATTCCGCAATCAACGCAGTCGTTCCGCAGAGCGTCGTGTACAGATTTATCTTGAAATGCTCCTGACGCGTGAAGACGGCGTGAAAGAAGTGAAGCTGTTGAAAATCGGTCGTCTTTTCCTACAGCGTTATGTCGACATCTTCCGGCAGATCTACAAGGAAGATCGTAGTCTGGTTCTGCGCCGTGGTTTCTGGGGTTACGTGCTGGGACTTGTGGCCAGCGCTGCGTTCTATTTCGCCTACGGTTGGGTAGTGTTTGCTGCCATTGCGACGACAATTACTATCGGGCAGATGACCATGTACATTGCCGTGTTTCGCCAGGGACAGAGTGCCGTGACCAACAGTCTGACTGCTATTAATGGCATGTATGAAGATAATCTCTACCTGTCTAATCTGGTTGAGTATCTTGAGCACAAGGTGCCGGAGATGAGTGGCGATAAGACCGAGGGACTGGATCCGGCCGACGGTATACGTTTCGAGAATGTCAGCTTTTATTATCCTGAGAGTGAAATCCCCGCGCTCGACTCCGTAAATCTGCACATCAGGGCTGGCGAGAGTCTGGCAATCGTGGGCGAGAACGGTTCCGGCAAAACGACATTAATTAAATTGCTCACTCGCCTCTATACGCCGACACATGGTCGCATTCTGCTGGAAGGGCTGGATCTGCAGGAATGGAATATTGAAGCGCTGCGTTACAAGATCGGCGTGATCTTTCAGGACTTCTCGCGCTACCAATTGAAAGTCAGCGACAACATCGGCATTGGCGATGTCAAGAATATGGAGCAGTTGCCACAGATTGAGGCGGCAGCCGAAGATGGTTTGGCGGCGGATTTCATTCAGCGACTGCCGCAGACTTATGACACTCAGCTCGGCACCTGGTTTAAGGGTGGCAAGGATCTCTCAGGTGGGCAGTGGCAGAAGATTGCATTGGCGCGTGCGTTCATGCGCAGTCATGCGGATGTGTTGATTCTGGATGAGCCGACGGCCGCGATTGACGCCAAGGCGGAAGCGGAAATTTTTGCTCACTTTCGTGAGCTGACTGCTAACCGAATTTCCATCATCATTTCACACCGTTTCTCCACGGTGCGGATTGCAGATCACATTATCGTGCTGGATTGTGGCAGGATTATTGAGGAGGGTTCACACGAAGCGTTGCTGGAGCGCGATGGTCAATACGCTCATCTGTTCAAACTACAGGCGCAGGGGTATCAGTAGAAATACCCCCATACGCCTATTGTGATGTTACTGATAGCTCTCAATCGCCGGACAGGAGCAGAACAGATTCCTGTCGCCGTAAACATTATCGATACGATTCACCGACGGCCAGAACTTATTTTCCTGCAATGACGGCACCGGCCACGCCGCTTCTCTCTTCGAGTAACCGCGCTGCCAGCTTTCGTCCATGATGTCGGCTAGTGTATGGGGTGCATTCTTCAGTGGGTTATCAAGTGCGTCCAGCTCACCCGACTCTACTCGCGCAATCTCGCCGCGAATGGTGATCATGGCGTCGAT